>CAMJYF010000033.1 GCA_946409885.1 uncultured Clostridia bacterium
CTTCCGGAAGGCCGCGCAGGAAAGGCCGTCCCCCGCGTCCGCGCCGATGCGCACGCTGCCCGGTTTGATGAATTTTGTAAAATTCCCAAAGGCGTAATACCGCTTGGTCAACTCAAAGCTGCGGTCGCCGTCGTTTTCATAGAGCAGGCCGTCGCAGTAATCCACGTTGGAAAGAGCGATCCACAGCTGCCAGGCGGTCACGTTGAGGATGGTGAGGTCCTCCAGAATGATCTTCGTCTGCTCCAGCGCGGAATCCATGCCGTAATCCCGGCCGCCCCGCATGTGGGTCCACTCGCTGGTCTTCAGGGCCGTGCCGGGGTAATGCCGGTCCATCCACCTCCGGTAGCGCCGCAGAAAGGGCAGCCGGTCCCCGGCGAAGGGCCGCAGAAACGGCGGCGTGACAAAATAGGAGTGGGTATCCACCGCGTTCAGCTTCGCCCGGATGACGGGGTCGTTCAGCAGCACGCGGCAGTAGGTTTTGTTGAACCAGCGGATATCGCCGTTTTCCGCGGCGGAGAGCTTCAGGTCCTTCAGCGCCGGGCGTTTGTCCATCTCCTCCGCGAAGAGACGCAGCAGCCTGCGCACCTGCCACGGCCGGTAGTGGCAGCCCTCCTGCCCGCCGGTCCAGAACCAGACGGGTTCGTTCACCGGGGAGAGGTACCGCACCGGCACGCCCTCTGCCAGAAAGTGTTCGCAGCAGTCCAGGCAGTAATCAACGAAGGCGCGGTAGTGTTCCGGGGGCAGGTTGGTCTGCCCCGCGCGGGACTGGTGGGCCATGCCGTTGCGGGTCCAGCGCTCCGGCGGGGAGTTGACGAAGAGGATCACCTCGTCCGCGCCGTTCCTGACGGCCTCCTTCATCATCCACACGGCGTTTTTATCCCGGCTCCAGTCATAGCCGGTATCCGTGTCGAAGCTCTCCGCCCGGCGGCACGCCGAATGGTAGGTCCCTTTGCCGCTGAAGGCGGAGCCGCCGCCTAAATTATAGCGGTAACAACGAATGCCGAGCCCCTTTTCACGGTGAAAAAGGAGCCCGGCAACGGTTTCGCGTTTCGGCGCGCCGGAGGCAGGGTCGGTTTCGGCCCAGCCCCCCACCAGCTGCGCCCACCAGGCGCCGCTGACGCCGAAGCGTTCAAATGTCTGAAAGGTTTTTGCGGGGTAGAGGCGTAACTGATTCATCATCTTTCCCCCATGGCGGTTCAGCAGATGGGTCCCGCGCCGCCGTTGACGGTAACAAACACGCCCTCGCGGTTTTCCAGCGTCAGGCGAAGGGTGTCGCCCTTGATCTCGGTCACTTCACCCATGCGGTAAAGGGTAAGGCTTTCCGCCCCCGGGAAGGTGGCGGTAAATTTCGCCTCTTTGCCGGTCTGGGGCTCGTACATGTTGGCGAACACGTAGGCGCTGCCGTCGCCCTCTTTTTCCGTAAAGCAGCCGCACAGCACGGGGGCCGCGGTGAGAACGTTGGGCTGGTATTGTTTATCGATCTTCACCAGCGGCAGTTTGGCGCCGGCGGCGTTGGGATTGGAGCCGTTGAACAGCACCGCGCCGTGGTTTTCGTATCTGCCGTATTCGTCGGCAAAGACGGAAAGCTCCTTGTTGACCTTTTTTACGGCGTAATAGGTAAGCGTGCGGTGGCCGGCGTTATCAATCATATGGGAGCTCTGGTCCCACCAGCCGTGGTAGTAGCAGCCGTACACGATGGCCTTGGCGCCGAAGGCGAGGGAGACGTAGTCCTGCCAGCGCTGGTCCTCGGCCGTGTCGCAGTGGCGCTTGCCGCCGTCCTCCTCTTTGCTGTTGCCGGCAGCCTGGGTGATCACCCACAGGTCGCGGCCCGTGGCGCGGCAGGCTTCCGCTAAAATATCCAGGTTGCGCAGCCAGTATTCGTAGGTGGTCAGTCTGCCGGTCGCGATATCGATATTCAGCGGGTACACGTCCACGCTGATGATGTTGGAATCGATGGTGGAAATATAGTTGTTCACATGCTGGCGGTATTTGGACGAGTCCGCGTTGAGGCCGTCGATCTTGGAATCGTTGCCCGGGAACAGGGGCTCCTCACCCAGCTGCTCGCTGCTGGCGTACATGGGGTAGAGGTTGATCAGCGGGAAGCGGTTTTCGTCCTCCGCGTACAGCTCCTTCACGCCCTCCGCCAGCTCGGGAAACGCGGCGGAGGAGGGTTCGTCGCGGAAATCAATGCCCCAGATGGCGTCCCGGTGGATGGCGCGGTAGTATTCGCTCCTGGGAGCGAACACGCCCAGGCCGTTGTCCTCCAGCCAGGTGAAATCATCGTCGGTGAGCTGCTGCCCCATCAGGCAGACGGCAAAGTTCAGGCCCGCGTCCTTGAACCACTGGCGCAGCGTATGGTAGTGTTCGTCCTTCTGGAAACAGTACACGCCGAGCTGCAGCTTGTCCTGATCGTAGCGGTAGGTACGTTCGGTTGCCTGAATGGGCTGCCCGTCGGTACTGCCGATGACGGAAGCCGCGCCGCCGGAAACCGCGAGACACAGCGCCATGAAAAAAGCCAACAGTTTTTTGACAAACATTTTTCTTCATCCCTTACATAATTGATGAAAATATCATACACTTTTCTGTCGAAAAAGTCAAGAGAAACGGCGGAGGATAATGCGGAATGCGGAAGGCGGAATGCGGAATGGAAGGGGTTACCGGAAAACGGAGGGTGACGGGAACCATTGTCCCCCCTTTTGATTCCGTTTTCGATTCAGCGGGCATTGCGGAAAAGGGCCTGTTTGTTTCGGTGCTGACGTCACGTCGGACCATAATTCCGCATTCCGCACTCCTCATTCCGCATTAAAAAAGGGCCTCGCGTCAACCGAAGGTCCTTGTATCCGTATCATAAGAAAAATCCGCTTCCACGGCGGCGGTCAGCAGGTTTTTGGCCCAGTACGGATAAAACGCCTCCTGCAGATGTACGGCATCCTCATCCCAAACAGTATCCATGCACTCCTTCGCGATGACGCTGTTGTCGGCGAAGGCGACGCCGTTGCTGCCGCACAAGCCGCTGACCGCCTTGCTGAAGGCCGGTATTTTCCGCCAGACGGGGGATCTCTTCAAAGCGGCCTCCGTGGCGGGCAGAATGGAGCTGATAATGATCCGCGCGTCCGGCGCGGCCTGCCGCAGCTCGTCGATCCGCTGCCGCATCTCCGCGGCGTATTCCTCCGGGGTATCCCAATAGCCCACGCCGGTGTCGTTCAGCCCGAAGCACAGATAGATGTACGCCGGATTCCACACCCGCACCTCATCAAGATAATCGGGAATGTTCCGGATGGTCAGCCCGCCCCCCGCCAATACCCGGGCGGGGTCCAGCAGGTGATAAACGGTGAAGCCAACCGCGCGGGAATCCCCCAGGATCAGGTAGTCGGAGAAGTGCTCCCATACCGAGCCCTCTTCCAGCGCTGCCAGCCGCTTCCGGCGGTCGGCCTCCCGGTCGGCAGCGGCCTGTTTTTTCCGCTGTTCTTCCTCCTGCCGGCGCACTACCCGTTCCACCTCTGCCGGGTCCCGTTCCGCCAGCCGCTCCACAACGGAAAGCCCCTCGCAGGCCTGCGGTTCGGTCCGCGCTTCCGCTGCCCGCAGAAACAGAAAGGGGATTACTGCCGCCGGCAGCAGCAGGAAAGCCACCCAGGGAAGAAACGTGGCGTCTGGTTTTTTTGCTTTTTTTGATTTCAACCTTGCTGCCCCCAGTCCTTTTCCGCATTCTCATCCTACCTCGTTCAGGTCCAGTTCGGCGGTGGACAGGGGTGGGGTCAGCACGTCAGCCAGCGAGGAGTCGTTCAGGAAGGTGTCGCAGTTGTACAGGTACAGCACGTCCGTAATGCCATGCTGGCGCAGCAGCGGTTCGGCGTTTTCGTAATAATACCGGGGGTCGATCATCACGATCTCGTCAAAATAGGGGTAAAGGAACTGCATCATGCAGTTGGCGTAGGAATCCTTGAACAGCAGCAGGCGGCGGCCGGTGCGGGCCGTGGTGTTGATATCCACCCGGGGGTAGTTCCCCCCGAAGAACACGGCGTAGTGGTCCGTCCCCTGCAGCGCCTCCCGGTCGTACAGCGAGGCGGATTTTTCCAGGGTATCGGTATAGGTCACGTTATAAATCACGTCGGTTTCCGGCAGATAGATATCCACCGTGTCCGGCCTGCCGAAGCGGCCGCTTTTGGCGGCCAGCGTTCCGTAGAAAGCGGAGGAAACGGGAAAGATCTCGTATTCCGTTACCGGCGTGTCGATCCCCATCTCCGGGGCCATGGCGGTAAAGGCCGTGTACGCGCCAAGACTGGTCCAGTGGTGGTCCGTGCGGTAGAAAAGGTACTGGTCCGCCGCGTCCCGCAGCGCCTGGGTCACATCCAGAAAAACGATGTGGGGCAGCTTTTCCGCCACAGCGCGCAGCTGCGCCGTCTGGTCGGGCGCGGGGGCAAAATCCGGCAGCCGGTCCGGCTGCACCGTAAAAGCGTTGGGAATCACCGCCGCATAGGTATTGATGTTGCCGTGGGAGGCGGCGAACGCGTCCATGGCCGTCAGGTTGCGCGCCAGGGCCGCCTCGTCCGGCCGCTGGGGGATCAGAAAGAGGGAATCGTCCTTTCCCAGCCACACGCCGCCGTTTTCCTTTTCTCCCAGAACGGAGAGAAAGTGCAGCTGCAGCGTCATCCAGAAATCCCGGCTGAAAAAGTGGTCGGCAAACCAGCGCTCCGCGGCGCGGGCAAAGGAGCCGTCCGCCAGCGCGGCCGCCGAAAGGGCGGGGGCATCCTCCAGCTTCCGGTTTTCCCTTTCGGAAAAGGAACGCTTGGGCAGGGCGAAGGTCAGCAGCGAGAACAGCAGCGTAAAGCCCAGCAGCGTGGCGGCGACCCATAACCCGGGGCGCGTGCTTTTACGCAGCCAGCGCTGCAGCGGCGTTTGCGGATGGCGCGGTCTCACCGGCCGTTTTGTTCTGTTTTTATCCGGCGTGTTCGTCATATGCTTCCTCCGGTCAGAACTGGGCGTACAGGAATGAGGAATAGGTGCTGCTCACCATGCCGGCCACGCACAGCAGCAGCCCGGCGGCGAAGAGAACGATCTCCGCCACGTAGAACCAGCGGGGGCGGGAATGCTCCAGCCGGAGGGCGGAGCGGCGCACCAGCGGGGTGCTTCCCAGCACGGCCAGCGCCAGCAGGGGCAGCGTGCTTTTCAGGTAATACAGGGCGGCGTTGTCGGCAAACGAGCCCACGGCGACCATCCTGCCCAGAAAACGGAAGGCCGTTCCCACGTCCGGCGAGAAAAACAGCACCCAGCCCACCGTCACCAGCAAAAAGGTGACGGTCTGCCGCAGGGGGACGGGGATCTTCGGCAGCAGCCGCTTCAGGGGATATTTTTCCAGCACGATCACGATACCGTGGAACAGGCCCCACAGCAGAAAAGTCCAGTTGGCCCCATGCCACAGGCCTGTCAGCAGCCATACGATCAGCAGGTTGCGGACGGTTTTGGCCGTGCCCGCGCGACTGCCGCCCAGTGGGATGTAGACGTAATCCCTGAACCACGCCCCCAGGGAGGCGTGCCAGCGCCGCCAGAAATCGGCCACGGAGGCGGACTGGTAGGGATATTTGAAGTTGACGGGCAGGGAAAAGCCGAAGGCGCGCCCCAGCCCCAGCGCCATATCGGAATAGCCGCTGAAATCAAAGTAGAGCATATGGGCGGAGCTCAGCCCCCCCAGCCACGCGGTCAGCATGGAAAGCTCCTCCGTCGCCATGGCGCTGACGGAGGCGAAGGTCAGCCGCAGCGTGTCGGCGATCAACACCTTTTTGCACAGTCCCACCAAAAACATCCGCAGGCCGGTCTCCACGCGCTTTTTGGTGACAATGGGCGTGTGCAGCTGCGCCGCCATCCGGTGGTAGGGGATGATGGGCCCGGAGGTGAACTTGGGGAAGAAGGTGACGAACAGCGCGAAATCGAAGGGCTTTCCGGGGCCCGCCGCCCCGCGATAGACGTCGAACAGATAGGAAAGCTGCGAAAACGTAAAGAAAGAGACGCCTGCCGGAGCGGGCATCGTATTGACGGGGAACGAGGCGCCCAGCAGCGCGCCGGCCTCCCGGGCGGCAAAGCCGAAATATTTGAAATAAGCCAGCAGCAGCACGTCCGCCGCCACGGCGCTGACCAGCACAAAGCGCGCCTGCTTTTCCCGCCGCGCCCGCTTCAGGTGGGCCAGCTCGCAGCCGGAGGCGTAGTTGAACACCGTGCTGAGAAAAACAAAGAGCAGATCGGAAGGACTGCCCCAAGCGATAAAGACCGCGCTGAGCGCCAGCAGCACGGCCTTTTTGCCCCGCCCCGGAACGGCGCGGAACAGCAGAAAACCAACGGGAAGGAACAGAAACAGAAATAACAGCTGATGAAACGACATTGTCTGATTCCTTCCTTACAGCGCCGCGAGGAACGCGGCTTTGGCGGCCGCTTCGTTTTCGCTGACGACGAACATCACATAGTTACCGTGCGCCTCAATAGCGGAATGGCCGGTCAGCAGCGCGTACTGATCGGTCCCGTAGCCGTCGAAGGCGTTTGTCTGCGTCCGCAGACGCTGCTCCGCCGCGGCCACCACAGCCGCCTGCTGCGAAACGTCGCGCAGCTTTACCAGCAGCAGTTCGCGGGCGTCGATATTGGAAACGGGCGCGTAGAGAACGCAGCCCTCATAATCCGAGGGGTTCAGGCCGTAAAGGCGCTTCAGCAGCTGCGCGTCCGCTTTTTTCATGGCGTCGCACAGCACAGTGGGCGCAACGGAGGCCTCCACCGAGGAAAAATCGGCGGGGCTGACCCGGTTTTTCAGCGTGTGGCCCAGAATCAGAACAAGCACCAGCGCCGCGCTGAGCCAGCGGAGCGCCGCGTAAGGGATTGATTTTTTCATGGATCGGTCAATGGTATTGTATGACAGCCCCGGAAAAAGGGGCGTAAGCCGCCGTATCGTTTATTGGGCGTAATATTGGGAGCAAAGCTGTTCAATACCGCTCAGGTCAAAATCCGCCGCCACGGCCCCCAAAAGCAGGTTTTTGGCCCAGTAGGGGTAAAAGCCGTATTTCTGGTGGATGCCGTCGGGCTCCCAAAGCGTATCCGCGTGCAGGCGGGTCAGCTCGTCATTGTCCACAAAAACCGCCCCGATCCTTTCGCACATGGCTTTCAGGGCCGCGTTATAGGCCGGTATCTTCCCCAGCGAAGGGCTGGCGGAAAGGGCCTTGTCGTTGACTGGCAGAATGGAGCTGACGATGATCTTTGCCCCGGGAGCGGCCTCCCGCAGCTGGTTGATCCGCTCCTCCATGGAGGCGGCGTAGTCCTCGCCGGTGGGCCAGGAATCCCCTTCCGCCTCGTTCACACCGTAGGCGACGTAGATGTAGGAGGGAGAGAGGGCCCTCACGTCCGGCAGCTTGTCCGGCACGGCCCAGATGGTCTCGCCGATGCCCGCCAGCACCCGGGTGGGATCCAGAAAGCTGTACTCGGCAAAGCCCAGCGCGCGGGAATCGCCCAGCATGGCGTAATCGCTGAAATGCGACCATACGGAGCCCTGCTCCAGCTCCTCCAGACGCTCGCGGATCGCGGTCTGCCGGTTCTCTTCCTTCTGCCGCCGCAGCTCCTCTTCTTCCTGCTGGCGCAGGGTGCGCTCCACCGCGGAGGGATCCTGTCCGGAAAGCTGTTCCAGCACGGCCAGACCCTCCCGCACCTGCGGCTGCTGCTCGGATTTCGCCGCCCCGGAGGGGATACTCAGCGGTATGGAGATCAGCATCAGAATACCAACCCACGGCAGAACGAAAAGGTCCCACCGTCTCTCGTTTTTTCTACGATTCACGCCCGTCACATCCCAAAATTTACCATCCCGCCGCCCTTTGCGGGACGCTTTTTCACTTCCCCATTATTATATCTGTTTCGACAGATGATTACCAGCAAAATTTCAATCCTGTAACGAAAATATATTGCCGTTTTTCAGCCCCTTTTTTGTGCGTGTTGTATAGTTTTTTATTTCACGTAATCCCTGGCCCGCGCCATCCAGGTGGTCACCTTCGCGGGGTCTTCGGCGGACAGGTCGAAGACGCGACCGCCGCGCAGGTCGTCGTGGCAGTAGCAGTCATAGCTCAGGCCCGCGTCGTAGGTGAGCTTTATTCCCATAAAGGTACCCGTGCAGTCGTTGATGTGGTCGTGGCCGGCCACTACGGTCTTTACGTCGTCCCGGTCCACCATGGCGTTCAGCAGGCCCGCGTTGACCGGGGAATTGCCCACGGTCTCCCGCATAATGCCCTCGTAATAGCACTCCGCGGGGTTCTGGTAGATGACGCGGTATTCCGGCAGGGGGATGTGCAGCCCCAGCAGGCCGGGCACCTTGCGGCCCGCCTGTTGCTCAAACCACCGGCTGCCGTTGTAGTACCACATCACCTGATCGAACCGCAGGGTATCGTAGCCCGCCGCCCAGCCGTGCAGGCAGCTGGGGTAGGCGCACTGGTAATCCCACTTGCTGGAGGGATCTCCCAGCCGGTGCAGCCGCATGTAATCCCCCAGGCTGTCGTGGGAATCCAGCAGCCACACATTGAACAGGGTCTCGCTGCCGTCTTCGGAGGTGATGGGCAGCACGTAGTTGGTCACGCCGCTGACCTCCTCCGGCCCCCGCTTGCTGATGCAGTGGCTCATCTCCTCATACACCGCCATCTGCGAAAAGGGCTTGTTCTCGTCGCAGTCGTGGTTGCCGAAGGTGTGGGCCCAGGGGATATTCCGCTGGGCCATCACCGCGTTCAGGTCGGCAAGGTAGCCCCGCAGGTTTTCCGCGCTTTCCAGCGCGTCGTGGTCGGCCACGTCGCCCAGCATCAGCAGCAGATCGGGCTTTACCCCGTCCAGCAGCGCGGCCAGGTCGCGGGTCAGGCGCTTGTCATAGCGGACGATCCCGTGCAGGTCGCTGATGGAAAGAATGCGGAACCTGCCGTCGTGAAACCGCAGCGGCAGCTTGTTGGGAATGGCGTAGGAAGATTCGTATTCAAACATGGCAGTACCTCTTTTTTGAAATGGTAATTTCATTGTATCAACTCATAACGGAATTGTCAAAACAATTGTTTCCCCGCGCAACATATTTTCCCCCTCCGGTATCATATAAATGAAAAGAAGCCAAAGAAAGGATCTGAGACGATGAAAAAACGGATCGCGTTACTGTGCGCCGCGGCGCTGCTGCTGGGGGCGGCCGCCTGCGGAAAGACCTCTGCCCCCGGGGAGACCGCCGCCCCGGAAAGCGAAACGGCGGCAACGGAGGAAACCACGGCCCCCCAGGGGGAGGGCCTGCTGCTGCGGGTGATCGACGGCGGCGGCACCGGGATGCTCACGCTGGCGGGGGAGACCGCCGGGGACGTGTACACCGCCAGCGCCGACGAGTTGACCGTCTATCTGGACGGGCAGCCCTCCTCCGCCGACGCGCTGGCAAACGGAATGCTGCTTACGGTAGAACCGGGCTATGAGCTGCTGGAGACCTGGCCGGCGCAGTTCGCGGGGGCCGCCGTATCTGCCGAAACCCCCGGGAAAAACGAGGGTTACGGCGACCTGTGCGGGCTGTACCTTTCCGTATTGGAGGACCTGTGGAACAACGACGAGGCGCTGAACGCGGAGATCGCCTATATCAGCGTGGATCTTTCCGCCGCGCCGGGCGGCCTTTCCGAAGGGGAGCGGACGGCGCTGGCGTGGCTGTTCGCCGGACGGCACAACGCCCAGCCCCTGACCATGAGCTTTGAGGAGCTGAAGGAAAACGGCTACGTGAACGAAACGGAGCTGTACTGGAAGGACGGCGTGCTGCTCAGCCTGAAGGCGACGGACAACGAAAAGCAGAGCGAAAAAAAGATCACCTTCGACGCGGAAAAATGGCGCAGCGGCACCGGGGCCATCTTCTTCAACGGCTGCACCGCCAAACGCGGCAAGGGGCCGCAGTGGGAGCCCTACCAGCCCGGCAGCTTTTCCATCGCGTGACCGCGGGCGTTCGACGAGTCGGAAGTAGGAAGTGGGAAGTCGGAAGTCGTTCATGGGTAAGGACTTTACCTCGCAAAAAAGCTGAAATGCCCTTAAATCTTTGGACAAAGGTGGATTGAAATAAAAAACCGGCTTGATTGTGGACCCGTCAAGATTTTTGGACAAATAAAGTTCGTAAAATTTGAAAACTATCC
>CAMJYF010000034.1 GCA_946409885.1 uncultured Clostridia bacterium
ACCGGATGGGGTAGGTTTTCGCACAGCCGGGAACAAATCGACAAATCCCTCTTTGTTGAAGTGGGAAAATTGAGGAAGTCATCAGTCGGATGTCGGTTATCCCGTTCTGATGAACAATCCGGCGGAACGAATGGCGTTGCGGGAGAACAATTGAAAGCACAGTCGGAAAGACAGCAGACCTTCACGGCGAGATACGGAGTTTGCCCATAGGGGACTTCTGACTTCCGATTGACGACTTCCGACGATACAAAAGGGGGAGAAAAATGACAGGAAACGGAGATTTCAAAACCGGCGGTTTTATGTACGCCGTCGCCATCGCCATCATTTTAGTGGTGGTGGCGGAATCGGTCTTCTTTATGGTAAAATCCTGGCGGCACGGCAAAAAGCTGGGCATCTCCAAGGAGACCATGAAGAACACCATTTTTTCCAGCGCGCTGTTCAGCGTGGCCCCGGCCATCTCCATTCTGACGACGGTCATCGTGCTGGCGGGGGCGCTGGGCATCGTGCTGCCCTGGATCCGCCTCAGCGTCATCGGCAACCTGGCCTATGAGACCACGGCCACCAAGCTGACGCTGGAATCGCTGGATTCCCGCCTGTCCCTGTCCACGGATATCACCGACCCCAAGACCTTCGGCGCGGTGGCGTGGGTCATGACCATCGGCACCAGCTTCGCGCTGGTTCTGCTGCCCATCGTCTGCAAGACCATCCAGAACAAGGTGGGCGGCGCGCTGCAGAAAAACGAAAAGACCTCGCGGCTGGGGGATATCATCTCCGCCGCCGCGTTCATCGGCATCATCGCCGCCTTTGTGGCCAACGCCATCAACGGCCGGCAGACGAAGGAGGCGCTCACCATCGGCGACGCGGGCTTTATGTCCGTCTGCACGCTGGTGACCGCTATCGTGCTGAGCCTGATTTTAGAAACGGTCTGCGAAAAACGCGGTCTGCATAAGCTGGAGCCCTTCGCCATGCCCATCAGCATGTTCGGCGCCATGGGGGTGGCCGTCGTGCTGAATCTGGTGCTGCCCGAAGCGGTGACCTCGTTTACCTGGTGGGGGAATGTGGCATGAAAAAGACAAAAGAAAGAACCTATTTTGACAGCGTCCATCTGTGGGGGCGGCTGTGGAGCGTCGGCGCGCTGATCGCGCTGCTGATGGTGCCCACCGCCATCTGCGCCCACTTTCACGCCTGGCCGAAGTTCACGGAGATCATGGGCCCCATCGGCAAGGTGATGCTGCTGAACTGGACCGTGGCCGTGGTGGAGGTGATCGCCTACACGCCCATGCTTGGCGCGGGCGGCACCTACCTCAGCTTCGTCACCGGCAACATCGTCAACCTCAAGCTGCCCTGCGGCCTTAACGCCATGTCCAAGGCCAACGTGAAGGCCAACACGGAGGAGGGCGAGGTCATCTCCACCCTTGCCATCGGTTCCTCCGCCATCACCACCACGCTGGTCATCGCCGCCGGGGTGCTGCTGCTGGGCCCGGCCGTCAGCGTGATCAAAAGCAACCCCGTGGCGGCGCCCGCTTTCGGTTACGTGCTGCCCGCCCTGTTCGGCGCGCTGGGCGCGGGGTATTTCCGCAAGAACGTGGCGGTGTCCCTGATCACCATCGCGGCGGGCGTCATCGTGCTGCTGTTTGCGCCCACCATCGGCGTGGGCACGCTGATTTTCGTCACCATCGTGGTGGCCATCGGCAGCGCCCTGGGGATGTTCAAGCTGGGCTGGATCAAATAACTGCCGTAGCACGCAGCCTCAGCTGCGTTAATGGCATAAAAGTTACATATGAGGTGAACAAGATGAGACAAAAGAAAGGAACGCGGCTGTTAAGCCTGCTGCTGGCCGTGGCGCTGCTGGCGCCGGGGCTGGTGCTGTCAGCCTCCGCCGAGCCCGCGCTGATCGTGGACGCGGAGCGGGCGGAAATGCTGGAGATGTTCAACCGGTCGGCCAACGGCGTCAAGACCCTGCGGCCCGCCATGAAGATGGAAAGCCACATTGCCATGACGGACGCCACCACCGGCTCCAAGGGCGACGGCGAGAGCCTTGACGACAACGGCAAAAAATACCTGGCCTGGATCCTCGACGCCTGCTTCACGTCGGATTCCGGCCTCGCGCAGACGCTGTTCAACACCATTCAGGACGTGCCGCGCCTGCCGAAAAACGTCTCCTTCGTCTATGGGGAAAAGCGCGATAACCGCGTGCCCCTGCTGGGGGAAAAGTATGTTTCCCTGCTGACCCCCAACGACGATTTTGCCATGAAGACGGAACGCTACGGCGGAACGCTGCTGCAGCCGGAAAACGAAACGACCGTCATGCGGCTGGAGTTTCCCTCCGTCTCACTGGAGGAGGGGCCCGACAGCTCCCTGTCCCACCTGTTTGATCTGCCCTCCCCGGTGCTGAACCCCATCGTGGTCAGCGGCGATCCCAACGCCTCCGACAAGGACGGCAGACTGTCGGAGATACATTTTCAGGATTTCATGTTTGAAAACGCCTATGCCGAGGCGCAGTTCGATCACAACGGCAACATGACGGAGCTGACCGAGAGCATCGAATACACCTTCCAGATCTCCTTTTACGACATGCTCCGCATCATCACCGCCTATACGGGGGTGGACTGGATGGCCATCGCCGTGGCCGGTATCGCCAACCCGATCCTCAGCGGCCTTGACAAGCCGGAGCTGCAGCCCAAGGACGCCCTGGATTTTTATACCATCTACGTCACCTACACCTCCTACGTCCATATGACGGATTTCAACTGGACCAGGCGCGTCTACGGCGACGTGAATAACGACCAGCGGGTGGATCCCTACGACGCCCGCGCCATCCTGCGCCATTCCATCGGCAGCGAGATCCTGCCGGACGCCGCCGCGCTGGCCTACGCCGACATGGATTTCGACGGCGAGATCACCCCCGCGGACGCCCGCCTGGCGCTGCGGACCTCCGTTGGGCTGGAGGAGCAGTTCTTCCTGCCGCCGAACGGCAGCCAGACCGGCTTTATCATCCCCGACGCCGTAGATGAGCCCGCCGCGCCCACGGATCCGCTGGATCCCTCCGTCAGCGGCGATCCGGAGCAGTCGGAGGAGCCCTCCAAACCGGACGTGACCTCCGAGCTGGCCGGTTTCACCGGTTCCGTGATGGATATCATCAAGAACCTGAAGGAGGGTGAGGGCCTCAGCGTGGAGGCCATCCGCAGCATCGTGGAGGAGTTCCGCAAGATCGGCAAATAAATCAGGTACCCAAAACAATCAAATACAGCATATTGCAAGAAGGGAAATGACATCATGGCAGACGAATACGTATTACCTTTAAACGTGATCGAGCAGCTCAAGGAGGAGCTCCGTGAGCTGCGCACCACCGGCAGAAACGACATCGCGGAAAAGATCAAAGAGGCCAAGTCCTTCGGCGACCTTTCCGAAAACAGCGAATACGACGAGGCCAAGTCCGACCAGGCCAAGCTGGAAGCGCGCATTCTGGAAATCGAATACACGCTGAGCCACGCCACCGTGCTGGACGAAAGCACCCTTTCCACCGAAAAGGTCTACACGGGCCTTTCGGTGCGCATCTACGACGAGACCTACGATGAGGAGCACGTCTATCATCTGGTGGGCGCGCCCCAGGCGGACCCCATGCACGACAAGGTGTCGGACGAATCCCCTGTGGGCCGGGAGCTGCTGGGCCACCGCGTAGGCGACGTGGTCACCGTGGAGACCCCCATGGGCAACGACGTGATCAAAATTCTGGAAATCTTTAAAGCGTAAACCGGCGGGAGGTCATCTATGCATTGGTCTGAAGAAATCGCCGAGCGGATCATCAAGCGGAATCCGGATAAGCCGGAATACGTCTGCGCCGCCGGCATCAGCCCCTCCGGCTCCATCCACATCGGCAACTTCCGGGATATCGCCACCAGCTACTTCGTGGTGAAGGCCCTGCGCAAAAAGGGCAAAAAGGCCCGCCTGCTGTTCAGCTGGGACGAGTTCGACCGGGTGAGGAAGATCCCCGTCAACGTGGCCAAGGCGGACGGGGACATGGAAAAATACATCGGCTTCCCCTACGTGGACGTGAAGAACCCCTTCGGCACGGAGGAGGCCACCTACGCCGAGTATTTTGAAAACGAGTTCATGCGGTCCATCACAAAATTCGGCATCGAGATGGATTACCGCTATCAGGCACGGATGTACCGGGAGGGCAAATACACCGATTACATTCTGGAAGCCCTGCAAAAGCGCGGCGAGATCTTTGATATTCTCGATTCCCACCGCACCCAGGACGCCAAAGAGGGCGAGCGGGAGGCCTATTACCCCGTCAGCATCTACTGCCCCGTCTGCCATAAGGACACCACAAAGATCCTGTCTTTGACGGACGACTGCCATGTGGCGGAGTATGCGTGCGCCTGCGGCCATCACGGTACCTTCGATTTTACCAAAGATTTCAACTGCAAGCTGGCCTGGAAGATCGACTGGCCCATGCGCTGGAAATATGAGGGCGTGGATTTTGAGCCCGGCGGCAAGGATCACGCCAGCCCCCACGGCAGCTACGATACCAGCAAGGATATCTCCCGCAAGATCTTCGGCTTCGAGCCGCCCATCTTCCAGGGGTATGAGTTCATCGGCATCAAGGGCACCACGGGCAAAATGTCCGGCTCCTCCGGCCTGAACCTGACGCCGGAAACCCTGCTGAAGATCTACGAGCCGGAGGTCATCCTGTGGCTCTACTCCAAGACGGAGCCGCTGAAGGCCTTTGATTTCTGCTTTGACGACGGCATCCTGCGCCAGTACTTTGAGTTCGATAAAATGTACGACGCGGTGAAAAACGGTACGGCCAGCGAGGCCCATCAGGCCATCATGTACAACACAACGGTGGCGGGCCATGAGGTCTGCACCGTGCCCATGAGCCTGATCGTGCAGCTGGGCTCCATCGTCAACTTCAACGTGCCCATGCTGGAGACCGTCTTCTCCAAAATCGGCACCCCCTACACCTACGGCCAGTTCGCCGGCCGTCTGGAGCGGGCCAAGTTCTGGCTGGAGACCTGCTCCCCCGAGAGCGTCAACAAGCTGCGTCCCTTCCGTAATTGGGACGTGTATGAGGCGCTGGATGAGGAGACGAAGAAGGAAGTCGCCCTGCTGCACGACTACATCGTCAAGGGCGGCTACACGCTGGACGAGCTGAACACCCAGCTCTACGATATCCCCAAGCAGGTGTTCGGCTATGATCTGGAAGAAAAGGCGCTGAAAGCCCGCCAGGGCGCGTTCTTCAAATCCGTCTATCAGCTGCTCATCGACCGGGAAAAGGGCCCGCGCCTCTACCTCTTCCTCTTCGCCATCGAGCCGGAAAAGTAAGCCTTCCTGCTGGATTTCTCCACCCCCAAAACGGAGGAGGAGGCCTTTGTGCCGGAGGAGAAACCGGAAGAGCCGGCAAAGCCCCAAAAGGTCTACGGCGATCCCGACCCGGTGCAGCCCGTGCTGGAACAGAGAGTCTCCATCGACGACTTCAAAAAGACCGACCTGCGCGTGTGTAAGATCCTCAAGGCGCAGGAGATCCGCAAGTCCGCCAACTGCCTGAAGCTGACCCTCAGCGACGGCCTCGGCGAGCGGGTGATTGTCTCCAGCATCAAGCACGACTATGAGTGCGAGGAGCTGGTGGGCAAAAAGATCATTGTGGTCGCCAATCTGGAGCCCGCCCGTATCACCGGCGTGGAGAGCAACGGCATGCTGTTGGCCGCCACCAACAACGCCTGCGGCTGTCAGGTGATCTTCGTGGACGATATCGTGCCCGAGGGAACCAGAATCATGTAACACAAACGCGGTCCTCCCCCGGCTGACCGCGTTTTTCCCTTTTTCGTCGCTCTGCAGCACGGCGCCGTGCTGCAACGTGTCGCAAAATTCCTGTTTATCCCGCTGTTTCCACAGCGAAATTATCCAGAAAGGAAGTCACCACTATGCACGCTGTTTTTGCGAAGATCATTTCCTTTATCATGGCGATCCTGGCGTTCCTGGGCCTTGTCAAGCCGCAGACGCCTGCCGCGGATCCCGAACCCTTCACGGTCAACGGCAAGGTCGTCACCTTCTGCTTCGATTCCAACCCCTCCACCGGCTATGGCTGGCAGGCCGTCGTTGACGGCGACTGCGTCACGCTGACGCGGGACGCATACGAAGGGATCCCAACGGAGCCCGCTGTAGCCGGCGCCGGCGGTTATCAGTATTACGATTTCACCGCCGTCAAACCCGGCACGGCGAAGGTCACCTTCACCTACGCCCGCCCGTGGGAGGCCACCGAAGCGGACCGCGTCGTCGTGGCGGAAATCACCGTGGCGGAGGACCTTTCCATTGCCTCCGTCGCCATGCCCAACGAAGGATAATTGATTTCACATGAAAAAGAACCTCTCCCATCGGTGAGAGGTTTTTTTTTCTCAGGAAACATGGATTTTCCGGACTGTAGGGGCGGGCACTGACCGCCCGAAAAATCCCCTCAAAATGAAACGTGATGGAAGGGTAACGGTTGCGGGCGGTCAGTGCCCGCCCCTACAGGGGAGGCGCAAATCTCAATTGGCAGACCGCGATCACATGCCCCGCCGTTCAATTCCCGCCGTAAACCCAGTTCAGCCTGCCGTAGGGGGCGCTTTCGCCGCGGGTGTAGAAGGACATAATATTTCCGTCCTCATAGTTGTCCGCCCACTTGAAGGTGAAGGCGGCCTTTTGGTTTCCGGCCAGGCCCAGCATGGCTTTTTCCACCCGCAGCATCAGCCGGTTGCCCTCATAGCGGATGGCGGCGTCGCCCAGCTTTTCATAGCCCGCATCGGTAACGGCCTCCACGGCGGTTTTGCCGTTTGCGGGGGCGGTGCGGTTCACGCAGAAGTCGTAGCCCGCTTTCTCGCCCTTCACGTTGAGGAACAGCGTCATCCACGCTTCGTCCGTGGCGGGGGAGAGGGGAGAAGCGGTTTCCACGTAGTAATACAGGTACCGGCTGTCCTCCGCCACCTTGGCCCTGACGATGTCGTTCCGGCCGGTGTCGTCGGCGTAGTACAGGTCGCCGTAGCCCCGGCTGTCCCGGCGGAAGGTGTCGCCCCGGTAATCCCGGTAGACGGCCCTGACGGAGGGGTTGTCCCACTGGGCAAAGCTGCCGTTGACGTCGATGCTCACATAGGTGTTTTCCGGCAGCGTCGCCGTGCTGCGCTTGAACCGGGCGATGTAGTTCACCAGCTGCATATAGTAGTTGTCCCCCAGCGCCCCGGCGGCGGGTTCGATATCGCGGGAGTATTCCTCGGTGCAGTTGTCGCAGAAGCCCACCGGCTCGCTGTCCACAAACTGATAACGCTGGGCGATCCACTCGTTGAAGCCGGTGACGAAGATGATATCCGGATCCAGCTTCAGGGCGTATTCCCACTGCTCCGTGAAGTTATAGCCGCGCAGCATGGCGTCCTCGGCGGTATCCTTCGCCCCGTTGTGCCAGCTTCTGCCGTGGTCGCTGCCGCCGTACCAGGCGGAGGAGCTGAACCGGACCGTATCGCAGTGCTGCGCCACGGACACGTTCATAATGCTTTTGTCCATGGGGGAGTTCTTGTAATAGGCGTCGAATTGGCCCAGCCGGCCGAATTCCATCCAGGGGAAGCCGTCGTCGTTCTTGTCGCTGTTGGGCCACTGCGTGGTCTTGATGCGGAAATAGTCGCGCGCGTCCGCCCGCAGCTCCGTGTCGTCCTTCCAGCCCACGATCATGGGTTTGCCGTTCCAGCGGTACCACAGCTCGTCCAGGCGGGGGTATTGCGCCTTCAGCGCCGCGTTGTTGTAAAGCCCGTCGTAGATGGCGTTGATGGTTCGCCCGGAGGCGGAATTGGTGTAAAACGCCAGCTGCGGCACCTTCCACCCGTCCTCCAGATAGCCGTACCACACGTCGATCAGGTCCTTTGCCCTTTCGATATAGGGCACGGCGTTGGTGGTATCGAACACGATAAAATCCACCCCCGCGTCCGTCAGCATCTGGCAGTGACGGGACAGGACCCACTTGTCGCTTTGCAGGTAGTAGCCGAACAGCGGCTCGCCCCAATGGTGGAAGGCCGCGTAGCCGCCGCCCCCGGCCGCCTCCCACCGCTCGGCGGTGAGATAGGCCTGCGGGTCTTTTTCCGTGATTTTCGTGATATCGTAGGGGCCGTCGGTGCCGTGCTCGCCCGCCCACAGAAAGTAGAAGACGCCCACCTGTTTTTCGCTCTCCCCGGCGGATATCACCTGTCTCCCCAGGGCGTCCACAGCCGCCAGCGAGCCGTTTTCCGTTACCGTTGTTTGCCGCAGGGGCGCCGACGCCCCAAAGCAGATGTTCCAGATCATTGTAAAAATCAATCCTACCTTTACCAACAATTGATACATGACGTCGCCTCCGTTTTGATGACAAAAAAACAGGCGTGGGGCAAAGGCGCGACGCGTGAAAAGCGATCCGCTGTAACGGAAAACCATCGCTTCTCACACCTCAGGCCTTACACCTCACACCTGAAGGATTACTGCTGAATGCCGCCGCCGGGCTGTCCGCCGCCCATCAGGGATTGCAGCAGGCCGGGGCGCTTTTGCTTTTTCGGCTTGTATTTCGGCGGGTTCTGCAGCCGCAGCCGGGCGGAGCTGCTCTTGGCCAGCCGCTCGTTGGCCGCCAGCACCGGCTCCAGCATGGTGTCGGTCAGATAGGGCATGATCTGCTGGATGATGTGGGGATCGTTGTTGATCTCGCCCAGGATCGTCACCGCGATCAGGCTCTGCACCTCGTTGGTGCCGTCCTCGTACACCTCGCCCAGAATATTGAACAGCTTTTTCATCTGCTGGGGATTGTTGGAGCGGATCACGTCCATGATGAACCGGTTGGCGTGGTTCACAAAGAAATCCTCACACAGAAACTCGCCGTAGGTGTTGATATTGTTCTTGATCTCGTCCTTTAAGGAGGGAAACATCCCGGCCAGCTTGGTGGCCAGGGTGACGGGGTCGTAGGCCATGGCGCCGCTGCGGGCCGCCGCCTTGGAGACGGTGGCGGGGGCCTTCATCTTCACGTTCTCCTTTTTCTTGACCAGATAGGTATCCGTCATGTATTCGGAGATCTCGTTGACCAGGCTCTTCAGATCCTTTTCGCCGTATTCCTCCAGCACGAAAAGATAGGTGGTATCCAGCTGGAAGGCGGAATCATCTGTCAGGTCGATCTCGTTCGCCCCGAACAGCAGGTGTACCCGGTCCTTGTTGAACACGAACCGCGCCCGGCCCTTTTCGCTTTTGAAATCGATCACGGACTGGCTTTCCCGCTCATAGACCGGGGACGCCCCCCTGGGCGCGTCCGCTTTCCGCTCGGCGGTAAAACCGCAACTCGTCATGGCGGGTTCGATCCCCGCGTAGAGCGCTTCCATCATTTGTTGCTGTGTCATATTTTTGTCTCCTTTTAGTCGTCAAAAGTTAAGCGGCACTTCGTGCCTGAGTTAGGCGCTTCGCTGAGTTAGGCGCCGCTTCGCGGCTGAGTTAAGCGCTTCGCTGAGATAATCATACAAAACCGAGCATTTCAACACTGTCTCAGGCGCGTCAGCGCCGCTTAACTCAGTGCCGTCAGGCACGCTTAACTCAGGCGAAGCCGCCTAACTCAGCGCCACAGGCGCGCTTGACTACCTATCCGTTCAGCGCCGCGAAGCTCTTTTTGTTCGCCTTATACAGCTCCTTGAACACGGCGTACTGTTTGTCGTAAACGGCCTTGTTGGCCGGGTTGGGGGTGTAGGTCCTGATCGCCGGGATCAGCTTTTTGGCGTCCTTAAAGCCATTTATCATGCCAAGGCCCACGGCGATGGTGACGGCCGCGCCCACCGCGCCCACGTTCTGGGGCTTGTCTACGGTCTCCACCTTTTTGCCCAGCACGTCGCTGAGGATCTGGCTGGTGGCGTAGGAAAGGGCGCCGCCGCCTACAAAGCGGATCGTCTCAGAGGACTTGACCTTCTTTTCCTCCGCCTCCATAAACCAGCGCAGGTGGTAGCACACGCCCTCGATGACGGCGCGGATCATGTCGCTCTTGCCCGTCTCCAGCGACAGGTTGAAGAACATGCCCCGGGCGTTGGGGTCCTCAAAGGGGCAGCGGTTGCCGTGCAGCCACGGGGTGAAGATCACGCCGTGGGCGCCGGCGGGCACC
>CAMJYF010000035.1 GCA_946409885.1 uncultured Clostridia bacterium
GCGTGGAGATGGTGAACGGCTGCGCCATGGGCAGGGAGACCACGCTTGACCACCTGCGCGAAAAACACGACGCGGTGCTGATCGCCAACGGCGCGTGGAAGAGCGCTTCCATCCGCTGCCCCGGCGAGGAGCTGACGGGCGTATTCGGCGGCATTGATTTTCTGCGGGAAATCGCGCTGGGCGGCAAACCCGCCATCGGGAAGAAGACCGCCGTGGTGGGCGGCGGCAACACCGCCATGGACGCCTGCCGCAGCGCGGTGCGCCTGGGCGCGGAGGAAGTGAGCATCATCTACCGCCGCACCCGCGCGGAGATGCCCGCCGAGGATATTGAAATCAAAGAGGCCGAGGAGGAGGGCGTGGTGTTCCGCTTCCTGACCAACCCCGCCGAGATCATCGGCGAGGACGGCAAGGTCAAGGCCGTCAAATTACAGGTGATGCGCCTGGGCGAGCCGGACGAGCGCGGCCGCCGTTCCCCCGTGCCGGTGGAGGGCGAGTTCATCAACTTGGAACTGGATTCCATCATCATCGCCGCGGGGCAGAAGAACGACCCCGCCGGGTTTGAGGACCTGCCCGTCACCAAGTGGGGCACCATCATCACGGACGAGCACACCTGCGCCACCGCTATCCCCGGCGTGTTCGCGGCGGGCGACGCCACCAACAAGGGCGCTTCCATCGCCATCGCCGCCATCGCGGAGGCCGACGAGGCAGCAAAGCATATTGACGCGTATCTGGCCGGGATCGAGTTGCCTTATCACGAGCCGGTCTACTCCGAAAAGGACCTGTCCCCGGAGATGTTCGACCGGGAAAAGGCCCCCCGGGCCGTCATGCCCCAGCGGGCCCCGGAGGAGCGCAATAAGGACTTCAAAGAGATCAACCTGGGCTTTTCGGAGGAGCAGGTCACGGCGGAGGCGAAGCGCTGCCTTTCCTGCGGCTGCCACGATTACGGCCACTGCAGGCTGATAAAATACGCCGACGACTACTGTATCGACTGCAAGCGCCTGAAAGGCGACCACCACCCCGGCTTTAAGGAGACGCGCCTCGTGTCCATCGAGCGCGATCAGGGCAAGTGCATCCTCTGCGGCCTGTGTGTGCGGGTCTGCGAGGACCAGGCGAAGAAGGGCATCCTTGGCCTTGTGGGCAGAGGGTTCAATACCGTCGTTAAGCCGGAGTTCAATAACCCCGCCGCCGTGGCCGGTTGCAAGGACTGCCGCCTGTGCGCGGAAAACTGCCCCACCGGCGCGCTGAAGATTTTGTAAGCGGAGCAACAGGACAATTGGGAAGGCAGGAAAGCCGGTTGGGCTGCCCCTCTGTGCCGTGCCGCCGTATCAGATCTCGCTTCTACCCCCTATGCCATACAAAAACGGACCCCTTACGGGATCCGTTTTTTGTATGGCGCGGCGCTGTTATTTCTGCTGGTACACTCTCACGTAATCCACGATGAAATCGGCGGATTCGCCCTCGATCTTCTGGGTTTTGAAATCGCGCATGTAGTTGGAAAGCACGATGTATTCCGGGCCCCAGGCCAGGCCGAAATCGGTCTTGCGGCATTCCTTGCCGTCCACGTAGAAGGTGTAGCCGGTCTTGTCCCATTTGACGCCGTAGGTGTGGAACTCGTCATACGCGTCGTCGCCCACGATCACCCAGCGGGCGTGCAGGCGCTGGTGGCCCGTTTCATCAAAGTAGTGGATGTTGTTTTCCACGCTGCCCTGATGCTCCACGCCGTAGCGCATGCTCTCCATGATGTCGATCTCGTTGCCCTCCTCCTTGGGAATGGAGGTGTCGTAGGCCGACGGGCTGTTCAGCCAGAAGGCGCTGTTGCCCGCCACGGCCTTGGCCAGGATGCAGCGGCACTCGAAATAGCCGTAGGAGAACTGCTGTGTGGCGGCGGTGTCAAGCGAAGCGCAGTACCAGCCCTTGGGGCGGGCGGGGTCGCTGCCGTCCGAATGGCGGATGGAAAGGATGAGGTTTCCGTCCTTTACCTCTACGCAGTCTCTTGAGTAATACAGTGCTTCATGGCCGTTTTCGGCGCCATAAGCCTGGATCAGCGCGTCGCTGTTCAGGTCCGTTCCGTGACCGTGCCATTTGGTCTGGTCCACCGTGTCGCCGTCAAACTCGTCGTTCCACACCAGCTCATAGCCGGTCAGGTCCAGCTTGGGACCGATGGCGCGCATGGGGATATCCAGCGTCAGACAGATGGACATGATGATGCTGATGAAAAAGTAATAGATTTTCGTAAAAACTGCCATTGTTGATTCTCCTGTCTTCTTTATTATTTCTGCTGATAAACTCTTACGTAGTCCACCACGAAGTCGGCGGAATCGCCCACGATAGACTGTGTCTTGAAATCGCGCATGAAGTTCTCCAGCACGATGTACTCCGGCGCGTGGGACAGGCCGAAATCCGTGTTGCGGCACTCCTTGCCGTCCACGTAGAAGGTGTAGCCCTCCTTCGTCCATTTGACGCCGTAGGTGTGGAACTCGTCGTAGATGTCGTCGCCTACCACGACCCATCTGGCGTGCAGGCGCTGGTGGCCGCCGGCGTCGTAATAGTGGATGTTGTTCTCCACGCTGCCCTGGTGCTCCACGCCGTAGCGCATGCTCTCCATGATGTCGATCTCCGCGCCCTTGCTGGCCGGTTGGGTCTCGTCCATCGTGGCGCCGTTCTGCAGGAAGAAGGCGCAGTTGCCGGCCACGGCCTTGGCCATCTTCGCGCGGATCTCATAGTACCCGTAGGTGCCGTTGAAGCCGGGGTAGGAATCGATGGAGGCGAAGTACCAGCCCTCCGGGTAGCCCTCCTCGCTGCCATCGAAGCGCTTGATGGACAGGATCAGGTTGCCGTCCTTCACCTCGATGCAGCGGCCGGAGTAAAAGCCGTCCTCGTAGATCTGGGAGGGGCCGCCGCCCAGCACCTCGTTGTGGCCGCGCCATTTGGCCGTGTCCAGCGCCGTGCCCTCAAACTCGTCGTTCCACACCATCTCGTAGCCGGTCAGGTCGACAGGCGGACCGATGGCCTTCATGGGGATATCCAGCATCAGGCAGATGGACATGATGATGCTGATGAAAAAGTAATAGATCTTGGAAAATGCAGCCATTTTTATACCTCCCGGTTTTTTTATGCTTGCTGGTACACCCTCACGTAATCCACCACAAAGTCGGCGGAATCGCCGTCGATGGAGGGGGTGTCGGAGATGCGCATAAAGTTGCACAGGGCAAGGTAAAGCTGGCCGTGGCACAGGCCGAAATCCGTGTGGTTGAACTCCCTGCCGTTGACGTAGAAGGTGTAGCCCTTTTCATCCCACTTCACGGCGTAGGTGTTGAATTCCTCGTAGGGGTTGCCGCCCACCTTGATGAACCGGGCGTGCAGCCGTTCGTGCTTGTCGCCGTAAAAGTAGTGCATGTTCCGCTCCACGCAGCCGTGGTAGGTGTTGTCATACTGCATGCTTTCAAAAATGTCGATCTCCACGGCCTCCTCCGGCGGAACGCTGTAATCGGAGGAACCGGCGCTGTTCATCCAGAAAGCGCAGTTGGCGGATCTGGATTTGGCAAGCTTTGCGCGGCACTCAAAGTAGCCGTAGGTGAATTCCGCCAGTCCTGCGGAATCCAGATTGAAGCAGTACCAGCCGTCCGGCAGGTCCGGGTCGTTTTCGATGTGGCGGATGGAAAGGGTGAGATACCCGTCCTCCACCTTCATCAGGCTGTCGTGAGAATAGTAGTCGTCGCCTACGTTGTTGCTGCCGTAATAGCGAAGTTCGCCGATCTCCGATAACTCGCCGCGCCATTTGGTGGTGTCCAGCGCCGTGCCGTCGAACTCGTCCGCCCACACCAGCTCATATCCGGTCAGATCCGGCGGCGCGCCAAGCGCTTTGATGGGGATATCCAGCCAGTTGAAAAACAGGGTAACGACTGACATCAGGAAATAGAAGGGTTTTAATAACGCCGATGGGATGCTGCTCATGGGTGGTTCCTCCTGTGCGTTTTTTAGTAATGCGCCACGCCGCATTCGCAGACGCGATTGATGCGGAACAGGCGGAAGATAAACAGTTCGATCCGCCAGATGAACCGCGCGAAGGCGTTTTCGCTGTGGCAGATGTGACCGCATTGGGTCAGCTTGTAGCGGTAGCCGCAGGCGGAACAGACGTTGTACTTCTCTCCGCCCTCGCTCACCTGCGAAAAGCTGTGGGCCTGCTCCGTTTGCTGCCCGCAGGCGCAGTAGACGCTGTGGGCTTCCCGGTTGCCGGGAATAACGGCGCAGTGGTAGGAATAATCGTGGACGTGAGCCGTATCGCGCCGCACGGTCACCGTCACGTCGCCGGTGATCTTCGTCATGCGGAACACGTTCGGCACGCCGGTGTCCTCATAGCCCTTCAGGTTTTTGTAGTTCTTCGGGCTGGCCGTCACGGCGAACACGTCCGCCCCATTGTCGGACAGGACCTTGAAGTTTACCTGACCGCCGTCTTTGGTGGGCAGCCCCGTGGCGGCGTCCACGCTGACGGTCCGCGTTGTTTCGACTGGTGTGACGGTGTAGTCCTGCCCCGGGTAGACCAGCACCCGCAGCCCCGCCTCGCAGTCGAAGGTGACGGTATAGCCCTCCGCGCTCTCCGCGTCCGGCGTCAGGGAGACGGCGACGGCAAGATCTTTCGTAATGCCGGTGATCCGCCACCCGTTTTCAATGCCTGTCTGCCCGGGGGAGAGCAGCGCGGCAAAGCCTCCGGCAGGGGAGACGCTCACGTCCGCCCGGTACCCCTCCGGTACGGGAACCAGGAAAGCCACCTGACCGCCGGATTTCGTCAGCGCGCCCGCGGCGTCAACGGAATAGGCCTCCGCCGTGCGGACGGGCTGGCCGTCCGGAGAGGGCAGGTAAACCTTCGCCCCGTTCAGGCAGGTGAACGCCGCCCGGTAAGCGCTGTTTGCCGTTTCCGTTACGGAGATCCCGTAATGGCTGTCCAAATATTGCAGGTGTTTGCGGGCGTACTGTTTGCATTGGGCGATCGTGTTGGAGGCGACGCCGGGCTGGTCCGGCCACCGGTCCTTTTCCGCCTGATATGCCAGCGCCGGGATCAGCGCCTCATACTCGCTGAACAGCCGCTCGATGTTGTGCACGCTCAGCACGCTTTGGCGCAGCGCGGCGTAACGGGCGGCTATCTCATCGCCGTAGCAATCCACCATCTTCCGCAAAAAGTTGGTATCGGTGGGGGTGGGGTAGACCTCGGGCCGGTCCGTCACAAAGCTGCCGCTCCAGTTCATGCCCCAGGTGCCCTCCAGGTCGTAGGCCAGCGGCGCGAATTTCACGCCGTCGTAGGTGGCCCACATGATATTCTTGGCGCGGTTGTCCTCGGCCCGCAGGGCGGTGATGAAAACGAGATAGTCGATGGCCCGTTCTACGTCCATGTACTGGCCGATCCGGTCCTTCAGTTCCTGTCCCTCGTAGTTGACGAACACGTTGATCAGGTTGTTCAGCGCCTCCGACAGCCACGCGGAGCCTTCCGGGGCGTCCTCGGTGGAGCAGTATTCCACCTCCCACTGACTGGCGGCGGGGTCGTTCACGTCGGCGATGGGCTCGTACATGCACACGCAGTTTCGGTAGCCGTTCGCCATCATCAGGCCCTCCCGCTGGCCGTCGCCCATGCCGTAGATCCACTTGTCCTTGGGCGTGTTGAAGGTGTAAAGCCCCTGAAAATCCCCGTTGGCGTACAGCAGCACCGGAAAGCCGTCAATGGCGCCGCCGTTCAACAGGGCGTCCACCGGGTCGTCGCGGCATTCGGAATGGACCACCTCGCCCCACAGCTTGGCGGAGACGATATTGCGGGCGGCGGAAAGATCCACCCAGTTGGCCTTTAAGCAGTATTTGCTCTGGCGGCCCCACTCCGGGCGCACCTCCACCTTGTTCTTGCCGCCGCTTTCGGTGATGAAGCTGACGGAATAATTCTTTTTGGGGTAGCGCAGGGAGGAATCCCCCTGCCATTTCATGGTGGTGAGGGTGGTAAAGGACCGCTCTTCCGAGGCGAAGGACAGCCGGGCCGTGACCTTCGTTTCCTTGGTCATGCCGCTCAGGTCGCCTTCCAGCGTCACAATGGGCATGCCCACGTCTTTGGGCGTTACCGTCGCCTCATAGGTTTTTCCGCATTCCGCACAGCGGAACACGCCGCAGCAGGGGATGGATTGCCCCGCCGCCGTTTTCAGCGACTGCAGTGTTCCGGCGTGGGTATGCGCCGCGAAAGCGGTCGCCGCCGGCAGCCCCGCGGCCAGCACCGCGACGGAAAGCAGCAGACAGATCAGTTTTTTCACACGCATTCCTCCTTCAAAAAAACAAAGAACCCGCACCCCGTTCGCCGGGATGCAGATTCTTGTTATTGGTTCAGTCGTTGTTCTGGGGAATTTCGATTTTGCCGTACAGGGAACCGGCGCTGTCCTTGCGGGGCTCGCGGGTCACGGCGGGCTGGTAGGCTTCCTTTTTGCGGTAGCCGCCTCCGCCGCCTCTGCGGTTGCCGCCCCCTCTGTTGCCGCCGCCGCGGTAGTTATCCCGCTTGCCGTAGCCGCCCTTGGAGGGGCTGGTGGGGGTGACGCCCTCTTCCAGCGAGATGATCACGCGCCGGCCGGAATCCACGCCGGTGGAGAAGGAGGTGACCCCTTCGATCTGCTGGATGGCGGTGTGGATGATCCTGCGCTCATAGGGGTTCATGGGCTCCAGCGCCACGTTGCGGCCGTACTTCAGCACGGTGCGGGCGTTTTTGGCGGCCAGCTGGCGGAGATTGTCGTTCCGCTTTTCCCGGTAGTTGCCCACATTGACGGACACCTTGCGGTGCTTGTCGTCGGCCAGGCCCTTGTTGATGGAAAGGCGCAGCAGGTACTGGATGGCGTCCAGGGTTTCGCCGCGTCTGCCGATCAGCGCGCCGTCCTCCTTGCCGCAGTCGATGGTGTAGATATATTCGTTTTCGTTTTCTTCTTTGACAAGGGTGATTTTTGCGTCCTCAATGCCCATACCCGCCACGATCATTTTCAGATAATTGGCGGAAGCGTCGTTCTCATCAATGGGAAGGGGCGTGTACACGGGCTCCGGGATATTTTCCGGCTCCGCTTTTGCTGCGGGCTTTGCCTCCTGCTTTGCGGGTCTGGGTTCTGCTTTTTCCGCGGCGGGCTTTTTTTCTTTCGCCGGGGCCTTCTTTTCCTGCGCGGGTTTTGTCGCCTGCTGCTGGGCGGCGGGCTTTTCGGGCTGCGCCTTCTTCGGCTGCTGGGGCGTCTTCTCCGCGGGGGCGGCCGGTTTCTGCTCCGGCGCGGCGGGCTTGACGGGGGCGGGCTTCGGGGCGGGCTTGTCCTTTACCTCATACCACACTTTTACCTTGGCGGGATCCTTTTTGATGCCGAAAAGTCTTTTTTTGGCTTCCTGCACCGTTTCAAAATGAAGCTGCGCATCCTCGGGGGCGTTGAGTTGTCTTTTTGCGTCCTCAACAGCGAGCTCGTAGGTTTCGCCTTCGCCGATCTTTTCAAATATCATGGTTTGTATCCTTTCTGTAAACGTTTTTCCGTATCGCCGCCGCGACAGGAGCGCCGGCAACGGGAAAATCATCCCTCTTTTTTCTGGTCCTGCTGCGCGGCCATCAGCGCGACGCGCTTTTTGACGCTTTCTTCTCTGGACCGACGTTCCACAGTTTCGTCGATCATCTGGGCCGCGATGATCTTATCGGGTTTGAGCGCCGCCGACAGCGCCACGGTCTGGATAAAGGAGAGTATGTTGGAGATGATCCAATAGCAGCCGATGCCGGCGGGAAGCGTAACGGCAAAAGCAACCGACATGGCGGGGGACATGAAGGTCATGCAGCCCATCATCGGGTTCTTTGCCATTTCCGGGTTTTGTTTTCTCTGTTTGACGAACATGAACAGGCTGGTCAGCATGGCGGTAACGCCCGCGAGGATCGGGATGATGATCAGCTGTTTGATGTTGTCCTTCGGGATCTGGGTCAGATCGATGCCGAAAATCGTCAGGCCGTCCGTCAGGTCCGCGATCCTGCCGCGGATGCTCTCGGTGACGATGGCGGGATCGAATTTGTCGCTGAGGCGGGCAAACTCATGCAGCAGGTTCAGCTCGTAACGGGTGCCCTGCTTGGCCATATCCACGTTCATGACTTCGGCGTACACGGTTTTCAGATTCTCCATGACGGCGGGGCCCAGCCGCAGCACCTTGGAAAGCGGAGAATAGATGGCGCCGTAAAGGCCCATCATGACCACAAGATTCAGCACCATGGGCAGGCAGCCCATCTGGCTGGCGTTGAAGCCCTCGCGGCTGTACAGTTCCTGCGTTTCCTGCTGGATCTTCTGCTGCGCGTCCCTTGTCTGCACGCCCGCGTATTTGGCTTTGATCTTGTTCACCTTGGCCTGCAGGCGCATCTGCTTGGCGGAGTTCTTCTGCTGTGTGACCGCAGAGGGAACAAGGATCAGCCTGACAAAGACGGTAATGATAAGAAGTGAAAGAAGATAATTATCCGTCAGGCTGTAAAGGACGCCGAGGATCCATCCGAACGGTGTGGCGATCCAGTCATAAAATCCAGTCATGAAAAACCTCCGAGTCAATCAGGCTTGTCTGTTTCTCCGTCGTTTGCCCCGGAGAACCTTGTCCCGTTTCTTTTGTACCTGAGTTTCAGGTCCGGTACGGGGTCCACCCCGCCCGGGAACAGCGGGTTGCACCGCAGGATCCGCAGCGCGCCCAGCACGCCGCCGATCAACACGCCGTAACGCTCGATCGCGTCAAAGGCGTATTGGGAGCAGGTAGGATAATACCTGCAGCGCGGCCCGAACAGGGGAGAGATCTTCCGCTGGTAAAAGCGGATGGCTTTCAGCGCCCCGTTACGCGCCATCGTTGATCACACCTGCCGATCTCAGATGCTTCCGGATGACGGGGATGAGATCCGTGCTTTTGACGCCGATCGTTCTGGTCCTGGCGACAAACACGATATCGTAGTGGCCGGAAAGGGGTTCCGGCACGGCCAGATACGCCGCCCGTATCACCCGGCGGGCGCGGTTGCGCTGTACCGCGTTGCCGATCTTTTTGCTTGCCGTTATCCCCACACGACAAATTCCCGCGCGGTTCTTTCTTACGTAAGTGACCAGCGCAGGATTCGTGAACGCTTTCCCGCGCGCGTAGGCGCGGCGGAAATCACAATTGTCGGTGATCGTTCCGGCGCGCCGCAAGCAGTTCGCGCCGCAACCGTCGGCAGCCATCAGTAGGACAGCTGCTTTCTGCCCTTCGCCCTGCGGCGGGCAAGAACCTTGCGGCCGTTCCGGTCAGCCATTCTCTTGCGGAAGCCGTGCTCCATCTTGCGCTGGCGCTTCTTGGGCTGGTACGTTCTTTTCATCTGGTAAAACCTCCTATCTTTGTTCAGATGAGCGGCCAGGGACCGCGTTTGCGAAAAAAGGCGCAATACACCCCTATTTCTACAGTATCCCATTATATATCAGGGCGGTGCGGTCTGTCAACAGTTTTTTTTGTCCGTTGGCCGAAAGAATAATTTAAGTTTTTATGATTATTATAGAATTTGACTTGTAAAAAACAGAAGGATGCGGTAAAATAATGGCAGAAGCCCCGCGGGCGGAAAAGAGGTATGGCCAGGAATGAAACTGTCTTTTTCAAAAAGGATCCCCACGCTGGTGGATAACCCCACCGTGCAGAAGCGCTTGTCGCTTTTGATCAACGTGGCTTACTATGCGCTGATCATCTCCGTCTTTTATCTGATCTTCAAAACGTTCTTCGGCTTGCTGGTGCCGTTTATTATCGCTTTTATCTTTGCGGCCCTGTTCCAGCGGCCGGTCAACTTTCTGGCGAAAAAGACGCCCATCAAGCGTTCCGTCTCCAGCACGGTCTGCGTGCTGCTGCTGGTGGGCGTCATCGTGCTGCTGTTCTCATTTCTTGGGATGAGCGCGGCGGATAAGATCAAAAGTTTTTACGACTACGTGATGGCCCGTTTGCAGAACATCCCCGAGCTGCTTACCGATATCAAGGTATGGCTGCTCGGTCTG
>CAMJYF010000036.1 GCA_946409885.1 uncultured Clostridia bacterium
ACCACTCCCGTATCATCCCAGGAGAGGCGATGCCGATCTTGATGGCGTCAAACGTAGCGTTCATGCTTTCTGCTCCTCCCCTTCCTTAAAACTCGTCGCTGAGGGGATCGTCCTCAAAGGAGGCGTCCACTGCGATCTTGTCCGTGCCGCCTTCAAACTCCGTAAAGGTGGGGTTCACGGGAGTGGCGCATTCCATGGAAGACGGATCCTCCAAAAACGCGCAGACGCGCATGGCCAGTCTCGCGTCGGCGGCAGTGAGATTGCCGTCGTTGTCAAGATCAGACCGGACGAAGCTTACCACATCCAGTCCGACCGCACCGCGAAGGATCATTCTCGCGTCGGCGGGCGTCACGTGGCCGTCCAGGTCCACATCGCCCTTGGCAAAGGTGAAATAGACCGTGGCGTTCCGCAGGTTTTCATTGCCGTCGCCGAACGTAAGGCCGATGGCTTCCCCTGATTCCAGCAAAAGGTTGTATGTGGTGTCATCGCTCACGGAAATCGCGTTCCATTCCTCCTCCGTTCCGAGGAAATAGACGGATTCCAGCGCCGTGCACTCGGAGAACGTCTGATCGCCGACGCGTCTCAACCCGGAGGATAATGTGATCTCTTTCAACGACGCGCAGCCGTGCAGCATCCAGTTCCCCAAAAAAGAGACGCCATCGGGAACGCGGAGGCTTTTCAACCCGCCGCAGGCGCCAAAGGCTTTATCGCCTATGGTTGTCAACGAGTCCGGAAGCAGAATATGCCGCAATCCGTAAGCGCCGTTGAAAGCGCCGTATCCGATTGTGGTAACGCCTGACGGTACCGCATAGCTGTAGGCCGCTTTATCGGACGGGTAACGCAGCAGGACGGTTTGCGTTTTGTTGAACAGAACGCCGTCCGATACGCTGAAATACGGATGATCGTCAGCCACGGAAAAAGCTTCCAACTGACAGCTGCCTTCAAACGCGCCGGTTTCGATGCGCGTCACGTTGTCGGGAATTTCAAATACCGTTTGGCCGGGTTGGGAGACATAATAAATCAACGTGGACCTGTCTTTGGAGTACAAAGAATGCTCGTAAGAGCAGTACACGGGGTTGTTCTCATCTACCACAAACTCCCGTAAGGAACCCCAGTAGGTTTCAAATACAAAGCCGTCGATCTCCGTTACGCTGGCGGGAATATAAATGGAGGACGACCGTATGTTATTGAACGCGCCCATTTCGATTTTTTGCAGCTGAGGCGGTAAAACCAACTGATCCGCAAGGGCGCAGGAAGCAAAAGCCCAGCCCTGGATTTCCGTTAACCCGGCAGGGAATCTCACGTCCCGCAACTCGATGCAATGGCTGAACAAAAAATACGGAATGACGGCCAATGTGTCAGGCAATTCCGCCGAGGTCAGTTCCGTGCATCTGGCGAAGGCGGAACCGGCGATGTCGGTGATCCCTTCGCCTACCACCAGCGAACGGATATCCGCCCGGTCGGAAAAGACCTGCGTCACCGTGCCGGTGCCGGTGATGACGAGGTTGCCCTCTTCATCCAGCGTATACGCGGCGGTGTCGCCGCAGGGGCCGGATTCCACAATTGCCACGGCGGCGCCCGCCAGCCGCAGAACGGGCAGCAGGGATAACGCCATCGCAAAGCTGAGGAACACCGCAAGAAAACGTTTCGCGTTCTTCATGATTCAAACTCCTTTTTGTTGTATTACACCTTTTTTGTTTTGCACAAATCAGATGCTCTGTGTCAGTATAACACAACCGCTGGTTGTTGTCAATAACAACTAAATAGATTTTTATTTAACACTCCCGGGTTGTTATCATAATAACAGAGTACTACAATCAATGGGTGATAAATATGGTAGCAAACTTAAAAACATTGCGGGTCCGCGGCAATATCAGCCAACAGCAGCTGGCGGCCGCCATCGGCGTCAGCCAGCAATCCGTCAACAAATACGAAAACCACAACACGGAACCGGATATTGCAACGCTGATCGCGCTGGCGGACTATTTCCGCACGTCGGTCGATTATCTGGTGGGGCACACGCAGGTTTGCCGCCCCATTGAGCCGATGACGCGGAACGATCTGAACCTGGCGGAAATGAAGGTGATCGAATGTTACCGGAAACTGCCGCCCGAAAAGCAGAAGGCCGTTGACGCGCTGTTGGAGGTGTTGTGAGCGACGGAGAACTTCAGACAACGCATCCGCCTGTCCCGCATCGGCAAAGGGGGATTTTGCGCCGTGAAACAATTGTGCGACAAACTGCCGTTCTGCATATCGGCTTTAAGCAGAAAAATACTAAATATTGTACCTTGCTGAATTATCTCATAAATCTTTTCGCCGCGGCATTATATAAATCAGGGAAAAACAGCTATACTATTGACGGAAAGGTTCTGATAACATGTGCGGCATTATCGGAAAGGCCGGAGACGGCAACGTCATCCCGGATCTCATCAACGGGCTGAAAAAACTGGAATACCGGGGTTACGATTCCGCGGGGCTGGCGGTGCTGAACGGCAACGTCTACAGCAGCGTAAAGACCGCCGGCAAGGTGGAAGCCCTTGCGGAGAAGGTGACCGCCTGCCGCTGCTCCCCTGGCAGTACGGGCGTGGGCCACACCCGCTGGGCCACCCACGGCGCGCCCACGGACAAAAACGCCCATCCCCACTTCAGCCCGGACGGGAAGTTTGCCGTGGTACACAACGGTATCATCGAAAACGCGGCGGAGCTGAAAAAGACGGTGCTGCCGCAGGACGAGGTATACGCCTCCGACACCGATACCGAGGTGGCGGCGCACCTGCTGGCCTATTATTACAAGGGAGACGTGATCGGGGCCGTCTCGAAAACAGTCAACGCGCTGCAGGGCTCTTTCGCGCTGGGCATCCTCTGTTCCGATTGCCCCGATACGCTGTTCGCGGCGGCCTACGCCAGCCCGCTGTTCGCGGCCAAGGGGAAAACCGGCGCCTTTATCGCCTCCGACATGGGGGCGGTGGGCGAAGACGCCGCAGAGATCTATCAACTGGCGGACCGGGAGATCGCCCGCCTGACAAAGGACGACGTCGCGTTTTTCTCCGCCGACGGCAAACCTGTTGTCAAGAATATGGTCAACGTGCAGGTGGGGCAGCTGAGCCTGGAAAAGGGCGGCTATGAACATTATATGCTGTATGAGATCATGCAGCAGCCGGACGCGGTGCGCGACACCATTCTGCCCCTGATCCGGGACGGCCATATCATCCGCCACGAGGGCTTTCCGGAAGGGGGATTCGTCAGGGACCGTCTCAACAGGATCCGGATCGTCGCCTGCGGCTCGGCGTATCACGCCGGGCTGGTAGGGGCGGCGCTGATCGAGCGGTACTGCGGCGTCGACTGCCGGGCGGAGGTGGCCTCGGAGTTCCGCTACGCCGCGCCGCTGATCGATAAAAATACACTGGCGGTGTTCATTAGCCAGAGCGGCGAAACCGCCGACACGCTGGCGGCCCTGCGTCTGGCCAAAAAAAAGCGGGCGCAGACGCTGGCCATCGTCAACACAGAGGGCAGCGCCATCGCCACGGAAAGCGACGCGGCGGTGTTCACCCGCGCGGGACGGGAGATCGCCGTGGCCACCACCAAGGCCTACAGCGCCCAGCTGGCGGTGCTGTACGCGCTGACGCTGTACCTGGCGCGGGAGAAAGGGACGATGTCGACCGCGCAGGAGGGCGCGTACACTCAGGAGCTGCTGCGGCTGCCGGAAAAGATCCGCCTGACAACCGAAACGGTCAGCGAAACCGTGACGGAGCTGGCCGGTCTGCTGGCCCAAAAAGAGGATATGTTCTTCATCGGCCGCCTGCTGGACAGCGCCGCCGCCATGGAGGGCAGCCTGAAGATGAAGGAGATCAGTTATATCAACTCCCAGGCCTACGCGGCGGGCGAGCTGAAGCACGGCACCATTTCGCTGGTGGAGGAGGGCACCCCCGTGATCGCGCTGGCCACCCAGCCGGAGGTATTCTCCAAAACCGTGGCCAATCTGCACGAGGTAAAGGCCCGGGGCGCGTACACCGTCCTGATCACCACGGAACAATTGCTGGGCAGGGAATACGCGGCGGACAAGGTGATCGCAGTGCCCGATACCGCCGGGCCCTTCGCCGTTTCGCTGGCCGTGGTGCCCCTGCAGCTGCTGAGCTATTACACCGCCAAAAACCGCGGCTGCGACATCGACAAACCGAAAAACCTGGCAAAATCGGTGACGGTAGAGTGACAAATTGGGGGTTGGCGAGATACCCTGTAGGGGCGGGCACCGACCGCCCGTAACCGTAATCATTTTAACCACTTTCCATTCGAGGGTGTTTAACGGGCGGTCTGTGCCCGCCCCTACAGTGCGACAAATCCCCCTTTCGCGCCTGAAAAGAGGCCCTGAACGATATGTTCAGGGCCTCTTGGTTGGTATTTTGTTGCGGCGGGCGGGCCGCCGGATCAGCGCTGCTTATTTGCTGAACAGCTTGGCGATGGAGCGGAAGAAGGAGATCAGCTTGCAGACGAAGCCGTCATAGCCCCAGAAGCCGCCGGTCTTGCCCACGTGGTTGCGGCCGCACTTGTCGCACACGCCGGTGGTGGTGCCGTTGCCGGAATCATCCGTGGAACCGTTCATGGACTGGCCGCACTTGTCGCACTTGCCATCGCCGTTATCATCGTGATGGCCGATGGCCTCCAGGACACCCTGTTCCGTCGTTTCGCCGCAGATCGTGCAGACGTACTGATAGCTGCCGACCGCCGTGCAGGTCGGCTCGCTGATAAGCACGAATTCCGTCATATGCGGGCCCAGCGGCAGCTCGGTGGTCACTTCGTCGCCGCAGACCGAGCAGGTCTTGACGATCAGGCCGGTGTGCTGGCAGTCGCCCTCGTCAGACTGCGTCACGTACTGATGCTCCGCAAGGCTGCCGTAGGAAGCGCCGCAGATCTCGCAGACCGCCTGCTCCACGCAGGTGGCCATGCCGCCCTGATGGCCGTTGGCGGGCACTTCGTTCACCGTCTGGGTGGCGCCGCAGTTGGCGCAGGTAAGGGTTGTATAGCCCGCTGCGGTGCAGGTGGGCGCGGTTACGGTTTCATCGCCCCAGCTGTGGGCAAGCGCGGGCAGCACGATCTCATCCGCCGTATACTTCCCAACGCCGGCAGCGTCGGCATAGTAAATATCGGTGCAGCGGGAGCAGACGTAGTATTCCGGATTGCCGTCCACGCCGCAGGTGGGCGCCTTGGCCGCCACTTTGGTCATATTGTGGCCAAGCCTATCCAGCTTCTTGACCTGGACGTCGGAGAGGACGGCCGTATGGGCCTCGCAGGTCTCCAGCGTACAGTAGCGCACGCGGGAGCCGTCCTCCAGACAGGTGGCCGCTTTCACCAGCTGCCACTCGCCCCACTGGTGGCCCAGGGCGGGAACGTCTCTGGACTCGGTCAGCAGCAGACCGCAGTTGACGCACTTTTCATAGGAGGTTTTGCCCTTCTCCGTGCAGGTGGGGGCCACGGCGGGCATGGTCTGCCACACGTGATCCAGCTTGGGCACGGAGGTCTGCGCCTGCAGCACGGTGCCGCAGACAGAGCAGGTGATCTCCGCCTTCAGGCCGGTGGCCGTACAGGTGGCCGCCACCGCTTCCTTGGTCACGGTCTCCGTATGGGCGGGCTTTTCAATGGTGGTGTATTCCTTATAGCCGCAGACGGCGCACTCGGTGTATTCCAAACCCACCTGCGCGCAGGTGGCCTCGCGCTCGATCTGCGCCTCGCCCATCTCGTGGGCGGTCATGGGGATGACCTCGCAGCCTTCCAGCACCTGGCCGCAGACCTCACACACCGTACCGGCGGTTTTGCCTTCGGCGGAACAGGTGGCGGGGATGGTCTCCACGGCCTTTTCGGTATGGCCGGCGGCCGGGATGGCCTCACTGACGGTATGGCCGCAGCGTTTGCAGTACTTGGTGCGGACGCCGTCCTCCTCACAGGAGGCGGCCGTCACGATCCAGTTGCTGTAGCTGTGATCCAGCGCCGGGATCTCGTCGCCGCCCACGGTGGTATCGCAGTTGGCGCACTTCATCACCGCGCTGGTGCCGGTGGCCGTGCAGGTGGCGGGTACCTCGGCGGTCACGGTTTCCGTATAGGTGTGGGCCTTCATGGGCAGCCACTTGTAATTGGTAAGCACCTTGCCGCAGACGTCGCAGATCTTATAGGAGGATTTGCCCTTTTCGGTGCAGGTGGCGGGCTGCTCTGCCACCGTCTTTTCCACATGGTCGGCCAGCTCGTCGTAGACGATCTCCGTCTCGTTGCAGCGGCGGCAGGTAAAGGTGGTGTAGCCGGGGGTGACGCAGGGCTGCTCGGAATCCGTATGCACGCCCTCATCCCAATCGTGGCCCAGGGCCTCCTGTGTGGTGATGGCGGCGCTGCCCTCGGCGATCTCGCCGCAGCGGGAGCAGACGGTACCGGCGGTGTGGCCGTCCCTGGTACAGGTGGCCTCTTCCGCGGCGGTCTCCACCCAGTCATGGCCCAGCGCTTCGGTCACGGTTTCGGCCAGGGTGATCTCGGTGGCGCCGTCCTCATCGACAAAGACCTTGCCGCAGGTACGGCAGGTGGAATAGGCGATATTGCCGGTCTCGGTGCAGTGGGCGTCCTTGGCGGCGGTGCGTTCCATTTCATGGCCCAGCGCCGGAATGACATAGGAATCCGAAATGATCAGGTTGCACCTGAGGCAGACGGTCTTATCCGCGCGGCCTTCCGTAGTGCAGGTGGCGGGGGTGCCCGCCTGGGTCTGCGGGTCATGGCCCAGCGCGTCGGTGAAATTGCGCTTTTCCGTATGGGTCTCGTTGTTGGCGCAGACGTACAGGTCGTAGCCCTTCTCGGTGCAGGTGGGGGCTGCCGTGCTGCCGAACTGATAGTTATGGCCCTTGGCGGGGATCACGCCGTCGGCGGAATCCACCGGAACAAACAGGCCGTCCTGAATATCGTAATACTGAACAGACGTATTGTCCTCCGTCCGCACGGTATCGCCGCACAGGGCGCAGGCCGCCGTGGCGTATTTGCCGGTAGCGGTGCAGGTGGAAGCCTTGTAGCCGGAATAGGTCACCACCGGGTTGCCGTTGGCGTCCTTATGGCCGATCTTGGGAATAATCTGTTTGTAGACGTGGCTGCAGTCCACACACTTCATGTACTGGTAGCCGTCCGTCGTGCAGGTGGCATCCTTGAAGGCGGTGGTATCGGCGGTGACGCCGTTTTCGGCCAGCTGCGCCGTGGTGAGCTGTTCAAAGTGGTGGGCGTAGGCGTCGTACATGGCCTGAACGGTGATATCCTCCTGCACGTGCTTGAAGGTAGCCGTGTAGTTGTTGCCGTTCACGGCGACGGTATGGATATCCTTACCCTCCGCGGCGTCCGAACGGACCCACTCCTTGAACACATAGTGATACTTGTCGTTGGCGTGGACGATGCTGTCCAGATTGACGATGGGCTTGCCCTGCGCGTCCTTCACGACCAGCTTCACCGTGGGCGCGGTGACCACATATCTCTGGTTGCTGTCGGTATCGTCCCGCAGCAGATCGTCGTAGGAGACCTGCTTGGTCAGGCGCTTGTAGTCGCCTTTCAGATCGGCGCCGTCATAGTAGATGAAGGTGACGTTCTGGCTGTTGACGCTGAAGCGGGCAAACAGGGATTTGTCCACGCGGGTCCGCAGGGTGGCGCCGGTACCGGCGTAATCGGCGGTCTCGTCCTCGGAATCCTCGTCGCCCCAACCGATGAAGGTGTAGCCGGTCTTTTCGGGGACCACGTTGTTCGGGTTGATATCGAAGGTGATCTCGGCCACGTTGTTGATATCGGCGCTGCCGGTGGCGACGCTGATGTACTGGGACTTGTTCTGGGTGGCGGGGGCGGGGGCCGCTGTGACGCCGTCATGGGCGGTTTCGTAGCGGAGGGCCAGCGCGTCGTTGGTATAAATGGCGTAATACGTATACTCCGCGTCTCTCACGGCGTGGCTGCCGCTGTTCACGTCGGAAGCGACCGTGGGAGCCGCGTCGGTGGTGGCATCCGCCCGCCAGCCGCAGAAGGTAAAGGTTCTGCCGTTCAGCGTGATGACCTTGTTGAAGCCGGTCTGCGGGATCGCCACATCCGCCGTGGCGGGGGTGAAGGAATCCGTCTTCAGCAGCGTTGTGCTCCTGGTAAGGGAGGTCTGCGCGCCGGCGGAGGTATAGGTGTAGTATCTGACCGTGGTGGTGCATTCATACACCGGGTAGAAGGTGTAGTAATCCGTGGCGGGATTGGCCAGCACGGCAAGGGAGGCGGTGGTGTTGAAGGGATTGTAGGCGTCGCTGTTGTTCACGTCGCTCCAGCCCACCAGGGTGTAGGTGACGCCGTCCTTTTCATAGGAGGTGTTGACCAGGGAGGCGTCCGGATATTTCACGTCGCCCGCGGTGGCCGTCTCACCCACCGCGCGGCCGGAAACATCCAGGATGGTGGATTCGCCGGCGGCGGTGTAATAATTGAAATGCGCGTGGATGGCCGTCGCGTACTTTTTATAGACGGGATACAGGGACGCGATCTCCGTCTGGTTGAGGGTGGAGGTGGGGTTGCCCGCGCCGGGCACGTTCAGCGTGACGGTGGTGTCGTTATAGGCGATGGTCGCCGTGCCGGTGCCGAGGGCGCTTTCCGTCTGGGACCAGCCCTGCAGCTCCCATACCACGCCGTCCTTGGTGTAGTAACGCGGCACGGAACCGTTGGCGCCGTCCTCGGTGACGGGCGCCACCGTCATGGCGCCGGTGGCGGCGTCGCCGATGGCGGTACCGCTCATCTTCTTGTCGGTATAGGCGGTGGCTTCATCCGCCAGATACTTGAAGTTGGCGTAGAAGGAGGTGGACTTCAGCGCGTATACGGGGTAATAGGTATTGGCCGTCGCCGCGCTGACGTTGACGGCGGTGCTGCCGCCGATGCCCACGGAAGCCGTCTGGGTCGCGCCGCCCCACACGTCGCCGGAAACGGTGTTGGTGCTCCAGCCCTTGAGGGTCCAGGTCTTGTCGTTTTTGACGATCTCCTCGGCCACCTCAGAGGAAGCGGGCGTATCGATATTGACGGAGGTCTCCGCGTTATAGGCGGTGTTGGACTTTTCGACGGTCTGCTCCGCCAGGTCCGCGTCATAATAATGATAGGTGTTGGTGATGGGCCTGCTCCAGATGGCGTACAGGGTCAGGTCCGCGTTGGAGGAATAGGTGCCGGAGGGAGCGTAATCCACCGTCTTGTCGGAAGCGCTTGTGCCCCAGCCGTCGAAGGTATAACCGCTGCGGGCGGGTTCGGCGGCGCTGAGCGTCAGGTTCTTGTTCATGAACTTATCCTGCGCGGCGGGCGAGCCGGAGCCGCCGTTGTCCTTGTATTCCACCTTGTAGACGGGCTCGAAACGGAAGGGCAGGGACCCGGTGGCGTTGTCATAGTAGGCCTTGACGCCGAACAGGTATTTCGTGTTCTTTTCCAGCTCCCGCAGCATGAAGAACTGGTTGCCGCTGTTGCCGGTGAACGTATAACCGGTCAGGTTGCCGTTGGTGGAGTTGCTGGTGTCGTCCTGATAATCGAGATAAGTACCGTTGGAACCGTACGTGTTGGCGTTGTAGCGCAGCACGAAGGAATCAAAAGAAGCTTTGCCGTAGATCAGGTATTTCCTCGTTTCCGAGGGGGTAAACTGATAGAACTCGATCTCGCTGCCCTGATCGATCGCCGCCGTGTAATCGCCGCCAGCGGCGGAAAGCGCAGGCGCGTTGGAGGGATTCCACAGCGCGTAATACGTGGTTTCGGAGGACGGGATCGTAATGGTCTCCGAAGCCATGCAGGACTTGACCTCCGCGCCGGTGCTGGTGGTGGACCAGGCGATCAGCGTGTGGCCGTCGCGGGTCAGGCCGGACTGATCCATGTGCAGCGTATGCCCGGCCGGCAGGGTCTTATAGAACGTCGTGGCGCCGCCGGTG
>CAMJYF010000037.1 GCA_946409885.1 uncultured Clostridia bacterium
TTCCACGATCCCGCACAGCTTTTCCACAATATCCTCCAGGCAATCCTTTTTGACGGCCACCATCTCAAACCGGATGGAGATGCCCCTGTCGGCAAAGATCCGGCGGTAGCGGGACAGACACTTCTGCATCCTGCTTTTATTCTGCCCCACAAAGATCACCCGGTCCGGCCGCCGGGCCATACAACTGCAGATGTTTTCCATCGGCTCTTTATCAAAAAACTCTATATACGTCATATTTCCTTCCACTTCGATGTTATCCGGGCGGGGCATCGATCCACCGCCGGATTGTCATCCATAGTTTGTTATTTAGATTATTTTATCATATTATGTTGATAATTGTCAATTGGAACTGTAGCTGTTTTTGTCTGCGGATCTGCCGATCTCTGCCATCTTCATATCCGCCAATAAACGATCCCGTAAAATCGGCAGCCGGGCAACCCTGCGGGGGGATGCCCGGCTGTTTTGGGAACTGCCCTGACGCGGCAGCCCCGTTTTTGTTATCACGGAATACTGTGGGACCTGACTTCAACAAACTGGAGTTTGGCGAGGGCCGCCTGTTAGGGCGGGCACTGACCGCCCGTATTCCACCTGAGAACCCACAACAGGCCACAAAATCAAACACGGATGCAGTATTACGGCCGCTGTTTCATAGATTGCAACGCGTTTTTGTGAGGGAACAGGTAGCGGGCGGGCTTCCCCGGCTGCGGGCGGTCGGCGCCCGCCCCTACAGAGGGGACCTCTTTACTGTTTCCAAAATATATGGGGGCGGCGGAAATCAGCCGATCAGCCGGTTCAGATATATGTACTCATCCTTGTTGATCTTTTCATCCACGGAAAGAATGCAAATGGCCAGCAGGCAGAACACGCTCTTTTCTTCTGTGCTGAGGTTGTCCACCAGATTGTCCATCGCGCGTGTGACACTGGCGTCCACCGTTTTCAGCAGCTCCATAAAATCGACGTTGCCGAACAGGTCGGCGATGAACTTCTGCTCCATCGCGGAGAAGGTACCATCGATGGCCACCGCGCAAGCGATGAAATAAAGCAGCGCGCTCATGGACTGCTCCTCCGGCAGCTTCCGGTTCAGGATCGCAAGAGATTCCATCATTACACCCTTGGCGTTGCCGAAGATCTCCTCATAATCCATATTGACAAATCTCTGCAGCATTTTGTCAAAATTATCCATATCATTAACCTCCCAATTCAATAATGTTGAAATAATATCATATTCGGCGCTTTTTGTCAAGCAGACGCGGCGAGATTATCCACGTCGTCACCGCGTCGTCACCGCGAAAGGATACCACGGGCGATCTCCCCGTACACGGCCGCGTCCCGGACGGGGCAGCCGGGGGTAAAACCGGCCCGCATGATGGCGCTGCACCGGGAGCAGCACAGACAGCATTTTTCCGGCTTCATGCCGCCGGTTTGCAGGATATCCCGGGCAAAATCCGGGTAGGCGAAGATCGTTCTGCCGAACCCGGCGAGATCGAAGCCGCCGCTTTCCACATAGCCCGCCGCCACCGCAGGGGCCGCCACCCCCAGGTAAGAGAGAGCGGAGCAGATCAGCTTCAGCTCCGGCGCGGCCTGTTTCAGCGCCGCCGTGCCGTTCAGCATACGGGCCACCCCCGCCAGAGGCGCTTCCGGCGCGGCGTAGGGACCGGCGGCAAAGGGCCGGTTCACGTGGGGATTGACGTAGGGATTGCCCATGGTGATATTCAGCAGCTTTACGCCCAGCGCGGCCAAGCGGCTCGCCAGCGCGGAGGGCTCCGCAGGGTCAAAGGCCAGGGAGCCGTCCGCCGCCATGCCGAAGCCGTAGGGATAGGGCGCGCCGTCGTACACGTTCAGGCGGGAGGTGACCAGAAAATCCGCAGGGCACACCTGCAGGGCGCCCGCCACGCTCTCCCGCAGCAGGCGGGTGCGGTTTTCAAAGCTGCCCCCGTAACGGCCGGGGCGGGTATAGGCGGACAGCAGCTCGCAGTTCAGGTACCGGTGGCAGCACTTGATATCCGCGCCGTCAAAGCCCGCGCGGGCGGCCAGGGCGGCGGCGTTCACCAGCGCCTCCCCCACCCGGTCCAGGTAGTCGTCGGTCACCACCCGGTCGTCCCCGATGGGGCTTTCCGCCTCATACACGGGGCTGTGGTAGGCGATCAGCGGCTCCGGCCTGCCGTGGGGTTTGCTGTAGCGGCCGGAGTGGGTCAGCTGGATGACCAGCAGCGGCGCGTACCCGTTGGCCCGGAAGGCGTCCTCCCGGATGGCCTCCGCCTGCCGCCGGAAGGAGTCCAGGTTGCTTTCGTTCAGATACAGCTGGCGGGGATTGGCCCGCGCCTCCTCCATCACGGCGGTGGCCTCAAACCAGATCACGCCCGCGCCGCCCTCGGCCAGCCGCCGGTAGCGACGCTTCGTCAGAGTATCCGGCAGGCCGTCCGCGGTGCCGTCGCAGCCCTCCATGGCCTGGCATACCAGCCGGTTGGGCGCGGTCTTCGCGCCGATTTGGCAGGGAGAGGCCAGCACGGCCGCATCCCCGTACCGGAAAGCAAGCCCCAATTCCTCCGCCATCGTTTTCAGCTCCTCCGCCGTTTTCGGAATCGCCATCCCCATCGCCCCTTTTTCATCATTTTTTTCAGTATATAACACGGCGGGGAAAAATGCAAGGGGGGGGGTTAGGGAGTAGGCAGTAGGTGGCGTTTCAGAGCGGAGTGCGGAGAGCGGAGTGCGGAGATGTTCCAATGCGGAGTGCGGAATGCAGAATAGCACGGCGCCCCAGCGCCGTTTCAGTGCGGTGTAAGGAGAGAGGGGGCGGAGATCTATGCGCGGCACGGCGTATCACGCCGTAACAAGAAAAAGGAGGCCTGTTTCCACACTGCGCAATGTGCCGTGCCCCACTGATCACTAATCACCACTGCCAAAGCTTGCCTACACCCTACCCCCTGCTCCCTACTCCCTGCTTCCTACTGCCTACTTCCTACTGCCTACCGCCCCCATCTTGACACGCGTCTGCTTTTTTGCTAAACTGAACATAACAAAAAATACAACGGAGGTCCCTATGAAAGCATTACAAAGAACCCTGTCCGTTCTGCTGGCGGTCTGTCTGCTGCTTGGCTGCGCGCCGCTGGTTATGGCGGATTCCCCTACCTTTTCCGATCCGGACGCCGCCGCGGCCTACGTCCGTAAGGGCCTGCTGCAGCGAGAGAAGGAGATTCCCTTTGTCTATCTGGCCCCCTCCGCCGCTATCGGCGAGCTGAACAGCACGAACCTGAAGGCCTATTTCCGGGCGGTATGGGAAAAAATCGACGCCGCCGCCGTGGCTCATACCGGCGTGAGCAACGAGGGCGATTACCTGGAGAAGCATCTGAACCAGATCGGGTACAGCTACAGCCTCAGCTATGCGCCGGGCGCTTCCGATATCCGCTATCAGGTCACCGCCGTCGCCACCTATCACACCACCGCGGCGCAGGAGACCCGCGTGGCCGCCGCCGTTGCGGCCGCTTTGCAGGAACTGAACCTTTCCGGCAAAAGCGACTATGAAAAGGCGCGCGCCATCAACGATTACATCTGCGGCAAGGTGGAATACGACTACAAAAACCTGAACGACGATTCCTATGACCTGAAATACTCCGCCTACGCCGCCCTGATCAACGGCGCCGCCGTATGCCAGGGCTATGCCACCCTCTTTTACCGCATGGCGCTGGAGGCGGGGCTGGACTGCCGCGTGATCTCCGGCATGGGCGATAACGGAGAATCCGTCGGCCCCCACGCCTGGAACATCGTGAAGATTTCCGGCAAGTATTATTACATGGATGTGACGTGGAACGACGGCAGCCGTTCCGACAACTATTTTCTGAAGGGAAAGGACGGCTTTCAGGACCACTACCCCAACGATGAATATCTCACCCGCGCCTTTACCGACCAATACCCCATTGCGGACACGGCCTACGACCCCGGCCAAGAGCCGGTGCCCTGCCGCCATCAGGCGGTTGTGGACGCGGCCGTCCCCGCCGACTGCACCCATACGGGCCTGACGGCGGGCAGCCACTGCGCCATCTGCGGCGAGATCCTGGTCCCCCAGACCGTTGTGGCGGTCGCCGGTCACAGCTGGGATAACGGCAACATTACCCGCCCCGCCACCTGCAAAGAGACGGGCGAAAGGACCTTTACCTGCACCGTCTGCCAGGCCACAAAGACCGAACCCGTCCCTGTCGATCCCGCCAACCACGGCGACTACGGCACGGAGACCGTCGGCGCGAAACCCGCCACCGCAACGGAGGAGGGCTACACCGGAGACGTCGTCTGCAAGGGCTGCGGACAGATCCTGCGGCAGGGCGCAGTCGTCACGATCATCGTTCCCGGCCATATCCATCAGCTGTTGGGAGTGGTTGCCGCGCCTCCCTCCTGTACCCAATCCGGTGTTGGCCCTTATTATCTCTGTACGGAGTGCGGCAGGTTGTTTGCCGACGAGGAAGGCGCCACAGAAATTGACAGCCCCCCCGTGATCCCGCCCATCGGCCATCATACCTACGGGGAATGGCAGCCCCTTCAACCCGCAACAGAAAAAGAGGCGGGAACCGAGATCCGCGTCTGTACCGTCTGCGGCGAAAAGGAGGCCCGCAGCATCCCCCGTATCGAACCGGAGGAACCCTATCAAGGCGAAAGAGGCTTTTTCCTGGAGAAGGCCTGCCAGCAAAACGGCATACTCCGCGCGGTCCTTTCCATGAAGGGCGGCAATCACCTGACCTCCGCCAGCATCCGGATCGGATACGATCCCGCCGTACTGCGCCCGCTGCCCATCAAAGACGGAGAGCAATCCAACTGGGGGAAGGACGCAATCGCTTTCAACGCCGCCAACAAGGAAAACCCCATCAAAATGGCGATCAATACCGGGGCCATGTCCGTGGTGGATTATGCAATGTTTTTCAGCCTTGAATGCGATACCGACGACAGCTTTGAGCTGTTCCTTCTGGATTTTGCGGTATTGGATCCCAACGCGGATCGCACGGTGCTGACGCTTTCCGCCACCTTCACCATCGGGGGAGAACAGCAGGAAACGAGCGTCGTGTTCCCGTTGGAGCTGGAGAGCGTTGCCGAACCTGCCACACCCACCGATCCGGCCACGCCCACAGACCCGACTACGCCTGCGGATGACAAGTCCGTCAGCGATACCCCCGGGGACGTGGACGGCGACGGCGAACTCACCTCCGCCGACGCCCGTCTGGCGCTGCGGGCCTCCGTGAAGCTGGAGCATTACGAAGAGGGCAGCGCGCAGTTCCTGGCCGCCGACGCCAACAGGGACGGTGTGATCGGCTCCGACGACGCCCGCCTGATCCTGCGGGCCTCCGTCAAGCTGGAGAACCCCGACGACTGGGGCAAGGAAACGCCCGCTCAGCCCAAGGATGAAAAGCCCTCTCAGCCCACAGAGGAGAAACCTTCCCAGCCTAAGGAGGAGGAACCCTCTCAACCGCAGAAGGAAGAGCCCTCCCAGCCGCAGAAGGAGGAGCCCTCCCAGCCCCAGGAGAACGACCCCGCCGCAGCATTCGTGCAGGAGGTTCTCCGGATAGTGAACGTGGAACGCGCCAAGCAGAACCTGCCCGCCCTGACAGAGAACAAGGCGGTGACGGCGCTGGCGCAGAAAAAGGCGCAGGAAATGCATGACCTGGGCTATTTTGACCACGAAAGCCCCACCTATGGGCAGGCGTGGGATATGTATGACGCCGCCGGTATCCGCTGGAGCGCGGCGGGCGAGAACATCGCCATGGGCCAGACCACGCCCCAGCAGGTGGTCAACTCCTGGATGAACTCCAAAGGCCACCGGGAGAACATCCTGAAGCCCTCCTACAAACAGATCGGCATTGGCTACTGCGCCCAGGGCAATATCTGGGTACAGATGTTTTTGGGGTAACGGATCGGCCGGAACGCCCCTTCGCGCCAACAACGAAAAACCGCCCTTCGGACGTTCATGTCCGGGGACGGTTTTTTTGTAGCTGACAGCAGCAATTTGTAGTTTAGCGAGATACCCCGTAGGGGCGGGCACCGACCGCCCGTAACCGTAATCATTTTAACCACTTTCCATTCGCCGGCGTTTAACGGGCGGTCAGTGCCCGCCCCTACAGCGCGACAAATCCCTGTTTTGCGCTTTTACGGTAATCAAACGGTTTTCGCCAGCGCCTGACGGACCAGATCCGGGTGGCGGGTGGTGATGTTGTCCACCCCCAGCGCCACGTATTTTGCCGCGTTTTTGGCGTCGTTCACCGTCCACACGGAAACGGGCATCCCCTTCTCCCGGAAGGCCTCCACCATGGCATGGCGGCAGTTGCTGTAGTGGGTGTTGATGCCCACCGCGCCCAGGGACGCGATTTTATCCGCCAGCTTTAAAAGGCAGGCTTTTTTGCTGCGGTTCCAGGGGGCCACGTCCGCGTTCAGGTAATAGGAAAGGCGGCTGTTGGCCTTCACCACGGGGGCCCAGCCCGCGTCCACGCCGGTAAAAAAGGCCCGTTCCGTCAGGCAGAAGCGGTCCAGCAGCGCGTCCACCGCGGGCAGGTTCTTTACAGATTTCAGGTCCAGGTTCATGCGGATGGCAGGATCCTCCACCGTCAGCGCGAAAACCTCCTCCAGCAGCACGCCCTCCTCCGCTTTGGGGCTGCCGCTGTGGATCACCACGGGCGTGCCGTCAGGCCGGAAGGTCACGTCGATCTCAAAGATCTCGCAGTGTTCCTCCAGCACTTTTTTTACGTATTCCAGTGAATTATCCGGCGTGCCGAAGGCGCCGGAATGGGCGGTAATGGTCATAGTACCTCCTCAGCTGCGGAAGCGGGACAGAAAATCCTTCGTCTCCTGATGCCGCGGGTTGCCGAACACCTCGGCGGGGGTGCCGGATTCCAGGATCACGCCGTTGTTCATGTACACCACCTTGTTGCTCACGTCCCGGGCGAAGGCCATCTCGTGGGTCACCACCAGCATGGTCATGCCGTCGCTGGCCAGCTGGCGCATAACGGTGAGCACCTCGCCCACCATCTCCGGGTCCAGGGCGCTGGTGGGCTCGTCGAACAGCAGGATATCCGGGTCCATGGCAAGCGCCCGGGCGATGGCCACACGCTGCTTCTGGCCGCCGGAAAGCTGCCGGGGCTTGGCGTTGATGTAGGGGGCCATGCCCACCTTGGTGAGATATTGCATAGCCTGTTCCCTTGCCTGCTCCTTGCCGCGGTGCAGCACACGGGTCTGGCCCACCATGCAGTTTTTCAGCACGCTCATGTTGTTGAACAGGTTAAAGCTCTGGAACACCATGCCCACCTTGGTGCGGTAGGCGGGGGCGCCGCCCTTGATCTTTTTGATATTCTCCCCCCGGTAGAGGATGTCGCCGGAGGTGGGCGTTTCCAGCAGGTTGACGCAGCGCAGCAGCGTTGACTTGCCGGAGCCGGAGGCCCCGATGATGCTGGTCACGTCGCCGGGGGACACGGTAAAATCGATATCCCGCAGCACCTCGTGCTTGCCGAAGGATTTGGAGAGATGCTGAACCTCTAAAATGATCTCGCTCATCGGTGCATATCCTCCTTCCGCTCTTTTTTAATATAGTTGGTGGTGCCGCTGGTCAGGGCCAGGGTATCGGTGGTGGCGATATCAAAGTTCTGGGGCCCGTCCAGCTTGCGCTCCCACCAGCGGAGGATGACGGAGCAGATGATGGTCATGCACAGGTACATGGCCATTTCGATGACCGCGGAGGGGAAGTAGACGAACTTGGCCCCCACGATGGCCTTGTGCACCGCGAACAGCTCCGTATAGCCGATGATGAACATGACGGAGGTATCCTTGATGTTGATGATCAGGTTGTTGCCGATCTGCGGGATGATGTTGCGGATGGTCTGGGGCAGGATGACGCTGGTCATGGTTTTGAAGTGGTTCATGCCGATGGCCTTGGCGCCCTCCGTCTGGCCCGGATCGATGGACATGATGCCGCCGCGCACGGTTTCCGCCATGTAGGCGCCGGTATTGATGGAGACCACCAGATAGGCGGCGGGGGTCACGTCCAGCCGGGCGCCGTTGCCGAAGAAATAGGGCAGGCCGAAGTAGATGAACACCGCCTGCAAAATCATGGGCGTGCCGCGGAAGACCTCCACATAGATGCGGATGACGGCGCGGACCACCAGCAGCAGCGCCTTTTTGACGGGGTTGTCGTCCTTGCTGACAGGGATGGTCTGCAGGATGCCGCAGGCCAGGCCGATAATACAGCCCACCGCCGTGGCGGCCACCGCCAGCAGAATGGTCTTTCCCGCGCCGGTAAGGTACTGGGAATACCCGCCGGCCCAGGTGGCGGAGACGTCCTGGAAGAGCTGGGAGAGTTTGTCCATGTGTGTTTTCCTTTCTGAAAGGAGTCTTCTTGTTCAGTCGGAAGTCATCAGTCGGAAGTGGGAAGTCCCTTATGGGGAGGGTTACCGCCCGCCCGGGAAAAATCACCTGCCGGACGGCCGGGATAAAAAACGCGGCGGCAAATCCACCTGTCTTCCTCCGGAGAGACTTCCGACTTCCGACTGACGACTTCCGACTATCGAATCGCCGCCCACGTCAACAAACGCGGGCGGCGTGTGAACGTCGGGGAAGCTTATTCGCTCAGGGGCTGGATGGCGGTGGCGTCGGCCATGATGGCGTTGAAGTCGTCGGCGGTCATGCCGGCAAGGGCGCTGTTGATGGCGTCCTTCAGCACGGTGTTGCCCTTCTGCATGGAGATACCGATGTTGATATCGCCCTCGTCCACCTCGAAGTCGTCGCCGCTGCCGGAGAAATCAAGGATGGTAAGGTCGGGGTAGGCCACCAGAGCGCCCTGGGCGGTGGGCATGTCGCAGCAGACAAAGTCCACTTCGCCGGTCTCCAGCGCCATCAGCATCAGGGGAGCGCCGTCCTTGGCGGTCTTGATGTCCGCGCCTTCGATCTGGGGCAGGCAGGTGTCATACCAGATGGTGGAAGCCTGCGAGGTGCAGGAATGGCCGGACAGCTCAGATTTGCCCTTGGCATTGGCCAGGTCGGAATCCGCCTTGGTGACGCACACGATGGAGGCGTACAGATACGGGCCGGCGAAATCCACCTGCTCCATTCTGTCGGCGGTCATGGACTGACCGGCGATGACCGCGTCCACCTGACCGGTCTGCACCGCGGGGATGAGGGAATCCCAGTCCAGACGGACCACTTCCAGATCCCAGCCGTTCTTTTCGCAGATCTTTTTCGCGATCATGATGTCGTAACCGTTGGCGAACTCGTTGGTGTCCTTGATGGGCACGGCGCCGTTGGCGTCATCCTGCTGGGTCCAGTTGTAGGGGGCGTAGGCACATTCCATGGCCACGGTCAGCACGCCGTCCTCCACACCGGAGGGAACGTCGGCCACGGGGGTCACGTCGGTGCCGGTGGCGGCGTTTTCGCCGTTATCGGCGGGCTGGGGGTCGTTGCCGCTCTTGGCGCAGGCCGCGAACAGGCACAGCACCATGGCAAGGGACAATACAAGCGCGAGAATCTTTTTCATAATGAGTTTCCTTTCTGCCTTCCGGCAATCGTATTCCGCAAAAAATGGAACCGCCTGAAAAGCGGTCCCATAGAAACACAAGAGTCTTTATGATAGCGCTCCACAAGAAATAATTCCAATGACAGTACGCGACGTATTCCCCCGCGTACCAGATTCGGCGGCCAAGGCAGCCCCCTCCTCTTCGGCGTGAGCCCCTTTCCTTCCGTCATTCAGCCTTTTGCGGCGGAATTACTGATGACGCACGCGCCTCTATCTCAAGCTATTCCATTTTCACGGTGGTTATGATACCACCCCGGG
>CAMJYF010000038.1 GCA_946409885.1 uncultured Clostridia bacterium
TCCACGGTGGAAACGGTGGACAACAGCGAGCACGGCATCACCATGCGGCTCATCAACTTCCAGGGCGACAAATACGACGGCGGCGGACGTGACCGGACCCAGACCAACGTGATGGGCGCGGGAACAGAGCTGTTCGAGGGCGGCAAGACCCCCCTGCTGGACCTGGTCACCACGGACCTGAAGGAGAACGGCTATCCCGTCGCCACCCGTACCGACAAATCCCTGGAGGAGCTGTTCGGCGGCGCCACCGACGTGAACCACCTGTTCCTGAAGAGCACCTACGAGGAGAGCGGCTATTTCGAGTACGACTGTACCCAGAACTTCGCCACCCTGCTGGACACCGGCGATTTCCGCGTGTATAACCAGCTGGGCACCGTAGAGGTCTCCACCAACAGCCAGGGCCACGGCTGGTTCATGCCCTTCAACGATATCGACCCGTCGGTGATCAGCACGTTCACCAACATCACCGACGTGCACAACGAGCCGCTGGCCACCAACAATCCCCGCTTGGGCGAAACGCTCTATTCCATCCCGAGAGCAGACGCGCAGTATCATTTCGGCATGGAGATGGAGGCCAGCTTCATCCAGAGCAAGAACGGCCTTGACGCGTGGGGCCACGACATCATCTTCGAGTTCGCCGGCGACGACGACATGTGGCTGTACGTGGACGGGGAGCTGGTGCTGGACCTGGGCGGCGTTCACTCCGCCCTGGTGGGAAAGATCAACTTCCGGACCGGCGAGGTCATCATCCCCGATCCCCAGACCGGCGCGGCCTCCTCCACCACCCTGCGCAACCTGTTCCGGGAAAACTATCAGAAACGCAACCCCCAGCCGGAAGGCATGTCCGACGCGGATTACAGCGCCCAGACGGAGGCCTGGCTGGACACCATCTTCAAAGAGGGCGACACCGTCTTCAAGGATTACAGCTCCCACACCATGAAGATGCTGTACATGGAGCGCGGCGCGGGCGCTTCCAACCTGCACATGCGCTTTAACCTGACCACGGCGGTGGACGGCCAGCTGCTGCTGAGCAAGACCGTCAGCGGCACCGACAAGCAGGACTACGCCAGCGCCCGCTTCCCCTACCAGATCTGGTACCTGGATACCAAGGGCGGCGTGGAGGAATGGAAGACCGTCACCCGTACCGACGGCTCCGACGGCGACTACGCCTACACCTGCGTTTCCTCCGTCAACTACCAGGGCAAGGGCATCCCGGTGGAGTACGAAGCCAGCTTCGAGGGCTACAACGACGTGTTCTTCCTCAAGCCGGGCGAAGTGGCGGAGATCCAGTTCCCGGATGATTCCACCCGGTATTACATCCGGGAATGCCATGTGGACAGCCGCATCTACGACAGCGTCAGCATCAACGACGAGGAGGTCGCTTCCTCCGGCGGCAGCGGCTACTTCCATGATTTCGCCAGCCAGGAGGAGGTCATCGGCGAGCGCAAGGTGGTCCAGTTCGACAACCACGTCTCCCCCAACGCCCTGCGCACCCTTTCCATCACCAAGAACCTGTACGACGTGCAGAACAACCGGGTCAACTACCCGGACGACCTGACCGGCTTCCGCTTCCGGGTGTACATCGGCGACACGCTGGATTACTACCGGATGGACAGCTACTACGTGAAGGACAACAACGGCTTCTACTGCCGGTTTGACGCGGACCAGCAGAAATTCATTTCGCTGGGCGTGACGGACTTTGACCGGCTGACCGAGGCGCAGAAGGCCCTGTGCACCTTCACCACCTCCCCCTCCGGCGCCATCGACAAGATCCCCATCGATTTCACCGTGGAGATCCGAAACCTGCTGATCGATACCAAGTTCAAGATCGAGGAGCAGGAATCCGACATCCCCAAGGGCTACGACCTGATCGGCTACGACCGTTCGGACGCCTCCTACATCGTGGAGGACAGCTCCACCCCCAACATCGGCATCATCCGCGACAACGCCAGCCCCCACCTGATCGTCAACAACCACCGGGGCTGGGGCTTGACCGTGGAAAAGGTGTGGACGGACGACAGCTTTATGCTGACCCACGACAACATCTATTTCGCCGTGTACTGCAACGGCTCCCCCGTGGCGGGCACCGTCCGCCGGATGAAGACCGACAAGGAGGCCGTGACGGATACCGGATCCGGCGAGCTGATCGGCTACGACTATGAAACCTCCCTGTACTACTACTTCAGGGAGCTGATCCCCGGCGCGAAGTTCTCCGATTACGTCATCCGCGAGGTGGCCCTGACGGACCCGGCGGTGGACGAAAACGGCTATGTGACAGGCTACGGCTCCATCACCCCCCTGGGCGAGGGCGTGCCGCTGACCATCGGCGGCGTTCCGGCCCAGACCGGCGTACGCGGCGACTTCTCCTACACGGTCTCCTACGACGTGGGAGAGCCCGGCGGCCCCGCCAACAACGTGCGCACGGATACGGTGATCAACGCCCGCCCGGGCGTGCGCCTGGAAAAGGTGGACGGCAGCGGCAGCCCGCTGGCCGGGGCCGTGTTCACGCTGAAGGACGGCAACGGCGACAATGTGTCGCAGGAGACCTACGTCTCCGGCGACGACGGCCTGATCACCTACGCCTACCCCGAACAGAACGTGACCTACACCCTGACGGAGACGGAGGCCCCCAAGGGCTATTCCGCCCTGCTGGAATCGCTCACCTTCTCCATGAGCGGCGACGAGCTGACGGTGAACAGCGATAACGACGACGCCGTGACGGTGCTGCCCAAAGACGCGGACGGCATGATCACCGTGCGGGTGAGAAACGACAAAACGGCGTTTACCGCCGTCAAGCGCGACGCCTATAACGACGCGCCCATCAAGGACGTGCACTTTGCCCTGTACCGCCAGGTGGAGGGCAGCAACGGCCTGCGCAAGGACTACTATCCCCTGATCGGCTACGGCGACCTGGTCACGGACGAAAACGGCGTGATCCCGCAGATCGACGCCACCCTGCCGGCGGGCACCTACTACTTGTGCGAAACGCAGACGCCCCGGGAATACCTGGCGCTGGACAACGACGTGATCTTCACCGTGGGCGCCAACGGCACGGTCACCGTGGAGGGCGAGGGTGCCTCCCTGCTCACCGCCGCAGTCAATGAGGACAACGAGCTGGTATACACCCTGAAGATCCCCAACCGCCGCTCCTTCAAAACCATTGCCCTGTCCCCCCAGACGCTGATCGCGGATTTCGGCCTGGATATCCGCTATAACGTGCGGGACAACAACTACCTGGTGCCCGACAATTCCGAATACACCTACGTGGGCATCTGCGCCGCCGCAGATTACGACGCCTACGGCACCGAGACCGCCCCCGCCCTGGCGGCGGCAGCGGGCGAGACCTGCGCCGGCGACTACGGCAGCGTGACCCTCTCCGCCGACGGCGAGGCCGTCTATCAGATAGGCTCCATGCAGTTCATGGGCGAGGACGAGTTCTGCCTGGTGGCGCACGTGACAAGGATCAGCGGCACGGCGGCGGATCTGTACGTCTACGAAAAGCTGACCTACCTGCCCGCCACCACCATCTACTATGAGGACGACTTCGTCTCCGACGGCAACTACCATGACGGCGTGGAGACGACCGTCACCGGCCACAACTTCGGCAAGTGGAACAAGGTGACCTCCGGCGATCCCGCCACCGAGCAGGCGGCGGACCTGGCGGGCAGCAGCAGCGCCAACATCTTCGGCTACGATCCCCACTATACCGACTGCGCCACCTATTCCAACAACGGCTCCCACAAGGTGGCCGTCAGCTCCGTCAACAGCGGCAACAGCAACAAGAACTGGCCCTACATGGAGTTTGATTTCGCCGGCACCGGCTTCGACCTGGTCAGCGTCACCGGCTGCGACACCGGCATGTTCGTGGTGGAGGTGTACAAGACCTCCGTCAACGGCGCGGGTGAAACGGTCGTGGGCAGCAGGGTCAACCGTCAGACGGTGGATACCTATTACGGCTACGAGTACGGCAAGCTGTACGTGGATGAGAACGGCTCCGCCACCCTGACGGATACCGGCAGACCGCTGTATGAGGCCACGCAGGAGATCATCGACCAGGCGGCGATCAACAATCTGCTGCGCATCAGCGGCAGGATGCTGACGCCCACCAAGACCTACTTCGACCCCAACGGCGATATCACGGAGACGCCCCACTACTACGACGCGCTGGGCAACGTCACCGCCAAAGAGTATTTCATCAAAAAGGATAAGAGCGCCGACTCGGTGACCGCCACCGTACCGGCAGGAGAGAGCGACAATTACGAGCCCAACTACGCTTCCGCCGCGGCGGAGGGCTGGCTGGTCAGCAGTTCCGCCGAAAAGTCCCTGTACCAGATCCCCGTCATCAAGGTGCGCAACCTGGAATACGGCACCTACCGGGCCCATGTCGAGCCGCGTTTCACCACCCGCTACGGCCATTACCAGACAGTGGACGGCTACGACTACTTTGATCTGTACGTGGACGCCTTCCGCATCTACGACCCGGCGGGCAAGGGCGACGACGGCACCCTGACCTCCACCGTCATCGACGAGGCCTACAACTACTCCTCCGAGGCCTTTGAAAAGTTCACCACCCTGAAAAAGGTGGTGATCGGCGCGGAGACCATGGGCAACTACGAGGCCGACGACGAGGCCGTGGAGGGCTCCGTGGTGGTAGACGGCAATATGCCGCTGGATACCACAAGGCTGACCGAATACAAGGAATTCGGCCCCAACAACGAGCTGTATCTCGGCAAGAATATGTCCGTGGCCTTTGAGATCTGCGCCAGCGTGACCCCCGCCGACGTGCAGGTGCAGCTGAAGAAGATCAGCGCCGCCATCCCCACGCTGAAGATCACCTACCTGAACAGCAAGGGCAAGGTGTTCACCAACGAGGTGCAGGTGCGCTCCGCCACCGACCTGAGCTATTCCATCCTCAGCATGATCGGCCGGGACAACATCACCTGGACGAAGCTGAAGCCCAACGCCTCCGGCGCGGGCGACGCCTGGTCCTCCGGCCTGGTGATCATCTCCAACACGGGCGAGGAGGAAAGCCTGATCTCCGTCACCAACCTGAAGTGGACCTTCAAACAGGCGGGCGAAACGCTGAAGATCCACGATTCCGACTACAAGGTCTCCGTCACCAACCGGAACATCGGCAGCATCAAGAAGGTGCTGGCCTTCTCCCGGAAGACCATGGCCGTGGCGGAGAACACCGCCCCCACCGCCACGTATGCGGACGGCCGCATCACCATGACCGTGGTCACCGACACCAGCGTCACCTCGCTGGTGGTACGGGACAAGGACGGCAACCCGGTGGACGACAGCGTGCTGACCACCGCCTTTGAGGACCTGAACGACACCGAGCGCCTGTGGACGGTGACGGTGGAAGAGAGCGAAGACGGCGACTACGTCTTTACCGTCTCCGGCGAAAGCGACGGGCTGGTCTCCGGCAAAACGGTCCGGATCACCGTGGACGTGGAAAACGCCCCCGCGGACAGCGAACTTCCCGGTGGCGGGGACGACGACGGCCAGCATTCCGGCTCCCTGATCGAACGGCTCCGCTCCATCTGGCTGCGTTTCATCGACCTGCTGTGGAAGATCCTCGGCATGTTCGGCGTCAAACGTCCCTGAGCCGGCTGTATCGTCCCCCTGTCAATCGCGCGTTCCCCGGTCAGCCGCCGGGGAACGGAAACAAGAGGATATTTTATGAAAAAAATAATCGCGCTGAACGTAGTGGTGATCCTCGGCGTCATGAGTTTGCTGAGCGTCTTCATCATCAATCATTATCTCAACCGCATCAACCGGGTGGACGCCGGCTTTCAGATGAGAAACCCCTCCGAAGAGGACTTTGAAAAGGACCCGTATAACGGTCAGGACGTAATGGATCCCAAGGATGTACAGTGGGGCGAAACGGACTCCCTGAACGACGAACATCTGCTGAACATCCTGCTGGTGGGGCAGGACAGACGCCCGGGAGAAGGCCGGCAGCGGTCGGACACCATGATCCTCATCAGCATCAACCAGAAAAAACGCAAGGTTTCCATGATCTCCTTTTTGCGCGACCTGTACGTGCAGATCCCCGGGTACAGCGGCAACCGGCTGAACGCCTCCTATGCCTTCGGCGGGTTTGAACTGCTGAAATCGACGCTGAAAACCAATTTCGGCATCACCGTCGACAACTGCTTTGAGGTGGATTTCACCGGCTTCCGCGCCCTGATCGACGCGGTGGACGGCGTTGACATCACGCTGACGAAGGAGGAGGCGGAGGCCGTAGGGCTGGGCACCGTGGAGGGCCAGAACCACCTGAACGGCAAGCAGGCCCTGACCTACGCCAGATTGCGAAAGGTTGGCACGGATTTCGGCCGGACAAAGCGGCAGCGCACCGTCCTTCTGGCGGCGTTCCAAAAGGTCCGCAAGATCAGCTTTACCGACCTGCTGCGCCTGCTGGAGGATACCCTCCCCTACCTGACCACGGATATGACGAACAGCGAGATCTACCTGCTGCTGCTGAAGCTCTTCCCGCTGGTCACCTCCGTAAAGATCGATTCCTACTACATCCCCCCGGAGGGCACCTACACCAATCTCTATATCAGCGAGATGGATATCCTATACCCCAATCTTACCAAAATCAGGGAGCTTTTGAAAAACGAATACATGCCCTTCTGAACCGCCTGACGGAAAGAGACGCACGGCCGTCCCTATGATAGCGCGGAGCCCCGAACTGCCGTTCGGGGCTCCGTTCTTTGTTTCTGTAAAAAGGCAGCTTCAGGGTGTCCGCCAGCCGGCGCCCGCCTTTGCGACGCGCAGAAAACAGGCCGCCGTTCATCGGGCGGCGCGGCGCGCAAACGGCGCTGTCGTTACTCCCGCGGCTCCCGCAGCAGAATGCCGTAACCGATCAGCTGGTCCAGAAATTCCCGCGTATCCTGCAGGGCGGTCTCCTCGCCGATCTCAAATTCCGAGGCAAGACCCTTCGCCGCGGCCTGCTCGTCCGCGCCGTTCATGACCGCGTCTATCAAAAACGCGCCGGTCTCCGACAGGGTAAAAATACCGTTGAACTCCTTTGTCTTCTCCCCCACCGGCATCAGCAGCGTTTCGCCGCAGATGTGCCGGCAGATAAAATCCTCACTCAGCCTCATGTTCTGTTTTCTCCTCCCTTATCAGACGCCGCGGCTCCCCTGCCGCGCGCCGGGGTTCAGTATGTTGCGCTTTCAGCCCATGGCGCGCGGCGTTCCGCCCACAGGCGGTTTGCCGCCGCCGCAAAGCCGGCGGTTCTTTTTTATTCTTTTCGTCACAGCAGCTCCAGCGCCCGGGCCAACGTCTCCACGGCGGCTTCCTCCGGGCGGCACACCAGCCGCAAACAGCGGCAGCCCGCCGCGGCCCGCTCCGTCATTGCCAGCACCCGGTCCCGCACGGCGGCGTCCGCCTGGGTGTAGCTGACGCAGCCGATCAGCCGTTTGAAGGCTTCCATTGCCGGAAGGGGTTCCGCCAGGTTCTCCCCGCCCTTTTCCGGAAAAACGATCGCCCGCAGGGGCAGGCTGCGATTAAGGCACTGACGGGAGGAGCCGCAGAACGGAATGCCGCAGGCGGTAAAGCCCTGCTCCGTGTGCCGCAGCACCGCCCGGTCGCCGTTGATAACGGCCGCGCCGCGGCACTGCTGCCACAGCCGCGCCTGGGTGGATTTTCCCTGCCGCTTCGGCCCCGCAAAGAGGACGCCCTCCCCGCCATAGCCGATCAGCGCCGCGTGGACGATCATGCCGCCGCTGCCGATCAGCAGATCCGGCAGGCCCAGCGCGTCGAACAACATGGTATCCCAAAAGGGCGCGTCATAGTCAACGTACAGCGTTACGGCCGCGCCTTCCCTCACCGCGCAGGCATAGGGGACGTGCGCCAGCCGGGCCGCGTCCGGGAAATAAGTATAGTCGTATATGGTTCCGCCGGAAAGGACCCGGCGGCGGCGGTTGTTGCAAAGCGCCGTTACCCCTTCCGCCTGCGGCAGCGGCTGCCGCAGCACCCGCACCGTACAATCCGGCGCAAGCGCGTCATCCCCCCGGAACAGGGGGAAAAATCCGTCGTCGCGAACGGGCTCGTCCGCTTGCAGGCGGAGGCACAGCCCTCCGATGACATAGGTTTTATCCATCATAGGTCGCAAACACCACCCGGCAGGTAGCCCGGCGCATATTGGCCGCGGCGGACTGCACGGTCTCCCCGGCGGGGATCTCCCCAAAGGATACGCGATAGGTAATACCGCCCAGATAACCGTTGCCGTCCGTATCCTTGTAATAGACGTAGACGCGGGAAAGAGGGCTTTCCGTCAGGTTCCGCACGTTGATGAAGCCGTCGGCATAGGTGATCTCCAGCGTATCCGTATGCACGGAGGGCGGTTCCGCGAAGGGAACGGAGGTAAGCAGCTCCGTGGCAAGAATGCCGTTTCCCTCCAGCGGGGTTTTCTCCTCACACAATACCGTCATACGCGCCCCGGCAAACAGGGTGGAGGCGGCAAAGGTGTACGCGCCGCCAGAGGTTTGCAGCGAAAAGCGCAGGTACTGGTAGTGGGTGGAGGAGGCGTTATAAAGACGGACGGCGCAGATGTTTTCGCAGGGGACGTTGCTGCCGTCCTCCACATACGCGCCGCTGTAGGAGAAAAGCTCCTCTATTGTCACCCCGGCAGGCAGACCGGCCTGCTCCGCCTTTTCGGAGGGGAGGGACTGTTCCGCCGCCGGAACGGACGCGGCTACGTCCGGGTCCCCGTCCGTGGGGGCGGAGCCGTCGGTTTTGGCGCAGGCGCTCAGGGGAATGACAAGGGAAAGCAGCAGACAAAGGAGGAAAAGCAGTCTTTGATTCATGGATTCCTCCCCAAAAAAACAGTAAAACTCACCGTCAGGAACCAAAAATGTTGGTTCCCGCGGTAGGCACATGATAACAGACGTAATAGTCGTCGTTGGACCAGTCGCAGTTCTGCTCCGTAAACACTGTCTCGCCCCACTCCGGAATCAGGATGGGGCAGAAGAATTCCGCGAAGGTTATATCCATGGTGCAGCCGGCGGATACGTCGGTACCCATGGACAGCGACTGAAAAGCAACGGCCGGTTTAACATACTTTTTTGCCATTGACCTCACCTTGACTTGCCGAAAGCCATCTTTGGCCGGTCGGCGGAAATCTGCCTTCTTCTAACATAGAAATACGTTTATCTAACAAATCTCCATTATGATTATACCATATCGCCGGAAGGATTTCAATACCATTTTTTCTCATCCAGTTATTTAACGGCAAAAACAGGCAGAATACGGCAAAAACAGCAAAAAAACAAACGAAATCCTGCCGGATCATTCCCCGCTGACTTTTGTCAGATAATACATGGGAGCCCACAAGGTCATTCCTTTATAATCCGTCTTGCCCCAGTATTATGTCTCCGGCGCAGCGGAAGAGCTGTCACAGTAAATCTCGGAAATGGCAAGCTTGGTGCCGCCGGGAACGCTCATGATATGTTTGGCCTCAGGGAAATGATCCTCCCGCAGCCGCAGAGCACCATCTGCGGGTATGATGTATTCGCCCGGAAGATACGTCTCCGTCTCCTCGCTGGAGGGAATGTCGGTCACGGGAGCGGCGTTGGCCTTTTTCCATTTTGCGGGATCTTCCAGCTTAACGGAGGCGCGAAGGATGAGACGAGCATCGGCCGACGTAACATCATCATCAAAATCCACATCGCAGGCGAGATACTGCGCGGAGCCGGCTGGGTAATCCTCCAGCTTGACCGAACGGCGCAGGGCCAGACGGGCGTCGCCTGACGTGATTTCGCCGTCACCGTCCACATC
>CAMJYF010000039.1 GCA_946409885.1 uncultured Clostridia bacterium
GTCCGGAATCGTGATGGCGGTAAGCCCGGTACAGCCGGAAAAACCGTTCAGTGATTTCACCGACGAGGGGATGGCGATCTCCTTCAGGGCCGTTCTGCCGGAAAACGCGTTGTAGACGATGGCGGTGACGCCGTCCGGCAGCACGCTGGCGCTGCCGCCCAACACGACCGCTTTCGTTTCCTTTTCGATCACACAGTCGCCCTCGCTGTAATAAACGGGGTTGTCGGCGTGGACCGCGCCCCGCTCCAGCGAGGAACAACCGGCAAAGGCCGAATCGCTGAGGGTGGCGACGTTTTGGGGGATCGTGATCTCCTTCAGCGCGGCGCAATCCATGAACGCGCCGCTCAAAATGGCCGTCAGGCTGTCCGGCAGCGCAATCTGTTCCAGTTTTTCGCAGCCCTGGAACGCATAGTACTCGATTGTTTTCAGCCCTTCCGGCAGAACCGCTTCCCTGAGGCTTGCGCAGCCGGCGAAGGTGTTGGATTGAATGACGGTGACCGCTTTCGGAACGCGGACGCTTTCCAGACTGCGGCAGCGTGTAAACGCATGGTAGCCGATCTCCGTAACGCTTTCGGGAATCGTGATCTTTTTCAGGTTGGTTTGCTCATAAAACGCCTCGCTGTAAATCTGCGTGGTTCCGTCCTTCAGCGTCAGCGCCGCGCCGGGCTTCATCTCTCCCTTGTACCGGTAGGCGATTTTGCCCACGTAGACCATGCCGTCCGGCTGCGACTGGAACCAGGGCCAGTTATGGTAATAGGGCAGCGCGTCGTCACCGATAGAAGCGATGCTGTCCGGGAAGTTGACCTTTGCCAGATTGCGGCAGGAATAGAGGGCGTATCTTCCGATGGACAGCAGCCCCTCCGGCAGGGTCAGGCCGACCAGCCCGCCGCAGTTCTGGAAGGCGTAATCGGCGATGCGCACCGTGCCGGCCTTGACGGTCAGCGTCGTGTTTTCCGGCATGACGCCCGCCTCATAATCGGAGGGGACTTTGCCGGAGACAGGCTGCGGGGCGCCCTTGTATTTGTAAAGCACCTTGCCGAAATAGACGATGCCTTCCGGCTGCGCCGCGTACCAGGCGGTTCGATAGAACGCGTTGTAACCCACGTCGGTCACCCCGGCGGGCGGGGTCAGCGTTTTCAGCTTTTCATTGTACGCGAACGCGTATTTTCCAACGGTTTCCAGCTTTTTGGGCAGGCCCACCTCCGTCAGCTCGTCGCAGCTCATAAACGCGTAGTCGCCGATCGTTTTCACGTTCTCCGGCAGGGCTATCTTTTGCAGGCCATCGCAGCCATAGAACGCGTTTTCGCCGATGGTTTTCACGGTCTTGGGCAGCGCTACGGTTTCCAGCCCCGGGCAGAGGGAGAACGCGGCGTACACAATCTCGGTCACGCCGTCGGGCACGGTGACGCTCTGCAGGTTTTTGCACTGGGAGAAGGCGCCCTCGGGAACGGTGGTGACGCCCTTGCCGATCTTCACATCCCGCACCGTGTCTTTCTTGAACCAGGGGGCTTCGCCGTAGGCGTAGTCGGTCATGGGACCGGAGCCGGCGATCTCCAGCAGGCCGCTGTTCCACAGGGTGTAGGTGACTTTATCGCCGCAGGAGCCGGTTTCGGCCACGGCCAGCTTCGGGGTCGTTTCCTTTTTCGTGTCGCCGCAGCTCTTGCAGGTATAGGTGATTTCGCCCTCTGCTGTTGCGGTGGAGGCTTTGGTCACCTTGCCGATATCCCAGTCGTGCTCCGTTCTTTTGGGGATGATTTCCGTGCGCACGACCTGCCCGCAGAGGTAGCAGGTGTAGGCCATCTCGCCCTCTTCCTTACAGGTGGCGGGTTTGGTCACCCGGCCGTTATCCGGATTGTGCCCGGTCGGGTCAATGGTGTAGGTACCGCTGACAAAGCCGCAGATATCGCAGACCCATTCGCCCTGGCCGGGTTCCGTGCAGGAAGCGGGGGTAACGGTAACGCCGGAATAGACATGCGAGTGGGTATGGGCGCTTGGATCGGGAGAGTATATAAACTGGCCGAACTTGTAACCGATGATCGCCTGCCCGTATTTGTCATAGCCGAGGATCTTGTTGCCGAAGCTGTCATACAGCCCGTCGTCTGCCCGCGTGGGCAGCTCCGGGGTCGGCGCCTCACCGATTTGGAAGCTCTCGTTCACGGTTCTTTCATTGCCGTTGATGTCCTTCAGCTTGCCGGTCACGGTGACGACCGTTCCGGGGGCCAAGGTAAACTGGAAGGAAGCGAACGCAAACCGCTCGGCGTTTACCTTTCCTTCGACCCCTTTCGCCGTGGCCCAGGCGGCGCTGTCCCACAGATTTTCCTGGAAATAGAAACCGTAAACGATGCGATCGGAAGTGCTGTTATTTATGTCATAAATAAACTTGTTTTCACTTCTGCTTACTTTTCCGGCGTCCGCTCCGGCGTTGCAGCCGACGTATTGCAATGTGTTGTTGGAGGAGGTAAAGGTCAGCTGACCGCTTTCGATACCGACGCAGTCGATAAAGCTGGCGCTGATAACGGCGTCCGTTCCTTCAAATCTTGTCAGGGTAAAGGCGACGGGGCCGTTTTCATTGAGCGGCCGGTAGCTGGGGTGGGTGGTAGTCACGGGAGCGGGAGGCTCCGTCGTTTTTGGTTCTGTGGAGGGTTCCGTGGGCTTGGGCTTCTGCGTTGTGGGTTCGGCGACCGACGATCCCAGTACAAAGCTGGTGCTGACCGGAACGGTCACGTCGCCAAAGCGCAGCTCGCCTGTCACGGTAATAACGGCGCCCGGATCGGCGGTAAAGGTGAAGCGGGCAAATTCAAAGTTTTCGCCGTTGACCGGGGCGTCGGCGTTTTCGTCCGCCGCCCATGCGGCGCTGTCCCAAAGGCTTTCTTTGAAATAACAAAGGAATTCCATGGGGTTAATGGAGGCGTTGAACTGGAAGGAGAAAGCGTTATCAACATCGCCGATGTTTTTAGCGTCGGTTCCGTTTTTCTTGACAATCTTTGTGACGGTTCCATCGGGATAAGAAAGATACAGCTTGCTGCTTTTCAGCCCGACGCAGTTGACAAAGGAGGCGCTGACGGTAACGTTCCCCGCGGCCGCGTCATATTCTCCCACGTCAAACACGACGGAGGCGTCCTGCCAGCCGATCAGGAAGCTGTCGCTTACCGTCACCGTTGTTGTGCCAAAGCGCAGCTCGCCTGTTACGGATACCACCGTGCCGCGTTCCGCCGTAAAGACATACTGCGCAAACTCAAACCGCTCGCCGTTGACCGACCCGTAGGCATCGCCGTCCGCCGCCCACGCAGCGCTGTCCCACAGGTAGTTTTTGAAATAGAAGCCGAATTTTGCCGGGTTGGAGCCGCTGTTGAATTCGGAGTAGAAAGCGTTATCAACGTCGCCGATGTTCTTTGCGTCGGTTCCGTTTTTCTTGATAATCTTTGTGACGGTTCCGTCGGGATAGGAGAAGGACAGCCAGCCGGAGGTGAGCCCCACGCAATCGGCGAAACTGGCGGCAACCGTCGTTTGGCCGTCCACGTACTCACCTACGGAGAACTCGACGGAGGGAGAGGAGGGCGTCGGCACGTTCGTCAGTTCAGAATCGTCGGTAGAAAGCCTGACAGCGGCGCGGAGGATCTTTCTCGCGTCGGCGGAGGTTATCGTGCCGTCCTTATCAAAGTCCGCGCTGCGGAAAGCGGAGGTGCTGGGATGGAAGCTTTCCAGCTCCACCGAGGCCCGCAGCGTCAGCCGCGCGTCGGCGGAGGTGATCTTGCCGTCGCCGTCCACGTCGCCGGGGTCCCGCGGGGGAGTCCCGATCGTCTGCTGCACCGGAACGACGGTATCGCCGAAGCACAGCTCGCCGGTCACGACAAGATACAGGCCGCTGCCGGTACAGGTGAACTGCGCCATCTCAAAACGTTCGCCGTTGACCGCCTGATCCGCGCCGTCGGCCGCCGCCCACGCAGCGCTGTCCCACAGGTAATCCTTGAAATAGAAGCCGAATCTTGCCGGGTTGGCGCCGCTGTTGCATTCGGAGGCGAAATAGTTATCAACGTCGCCGATGTTTTTGGCGTCGGTTCCGTTTTTCTTTGTGATCTTTGTGATGGTTCCGTCGGGATAGGAGAAGGTGAGATAGCCGGAGGTGAGCCCCACACAATCGACAAGACTGGCGACAACCGTTGCTTTGCCGTCCGCGTACTCACCCACGGAGAAACTGACGGAGGGAGAGGAGGGCTTCGGCAGGCCGGTGGATTCCTCAAAGCTGTCGGAAACCAGTCCGACGCATCTGCGGAGGATCAGCCGCGCGTCGGCGGGCTTTATTTCGCCGTCGCCGGTGCAATCCGCCCCGCGGAACGGTGCGGAACCGGCCTCAAACTGTTCCAGCCCCACGGCAGCCCGCAGCGTCAGGCGCGCGTCGGCAGCGGTTGCCTTGCCGTCGCCGTCCACGTCGCCTTTTAAGTATTCTTCGGTTTCAGTCGTCTCGTCGCCGCAGACGGAGCAGGTGAAGGTGACGACCACGGTTCCGTCGTCCAGCGTCTGCAGCCCGGTCTCCTGATAATCATGTTCCCCGGTGGCGGGGATGATCTCCTGCCTGGTCTCGCCGCATCTGGCGCACTCGTAGACGGTATAGCCGTCCTGGCCGCAGGTGGGGGCGACGCTCTTGTCCGGCGCTTCCGCAAAGCGGTGCGCGTCGATGGCTTTCGCGATGGGTGTTCCGACGTAGTGGCCGTTTTTGGTATCGTAAGAGCCGCTCAGCGCCTCGGTGCAGCTCAGGTCCTTTTCAAAACCGGCGGATGCGCCGCAGGTGTGGCTGAACAGGGCGGTCAGGGCGCGGTCAACAGCGCCGATCACGCCTTTGGAAAATGGAGCGTTGAACAGGTTGTTCCCGTTGGTGTTCTTTTCAAACACGTTCACAACGGCCGCAACGTCGCCGTTGAACAGGTTGCCCAGCAGGGCGTCGAACAGCAGCGTTTCCGTATCCAGCCGGAAGGTCTCGTCGCTGACGTTGTTCAGGAAGGAAAAATCAAACAGGTCGTTGAGAATGACGTTGGCTTTGTAGAAAGGCCCGTAGCCGTCGTATTCGCCGCGCCGGGCGGTAACGTGGCTGACGGTCACCGCCGGGACCCCCTTGACGAAGCCGATGGCCCAATCCACGATCTCGTCAAGGTAGTCCTTCCACGTCCAGTCGGATTTCGCGGCGGCCAGCGTAAAGTGGGTCTGCGCCTTCTGCTGGTCAAGGCTGTAGGCCAGCAGCCTGACCGCGGCGTTCATGGAAAGGTCAACGCACTGCCGGTCACTCAGGGAGGCGATGGCGTCCGCGTTGATGTCCGCCGCGGCGTCCCGCGCGGAAAAGCCGTTGGTGAACCAGCCCAGCAGATCGGGGTTGCTGAGATAGTATTTCATGGCCACGGCGCACAGCTGGGCAGGGGTGCGCGCGTTGTGCAGCAGATCCGGCTCTTTGGCGTAGGCGTCCTTGAACCAGACGGGGAAGAAGAGCTTCAGCACGGCGGCCTCCATTTCGGGCAGCGCCATGCTCTTTACGGCGTCCGCGGTGAACGCGGTGAAGTCAAACCCGAGGTCGCCGCTGTGAGCGGCCAGGATCGGCAGCACGTAGCGGCACAGCTTTGTCAGGTTGCCGTTCAGGTTGGCGTTGGTGCCCTTAACGGGGGCGACGGCCTTAAAGGCATCCGGCGTCAGCATCGTCTTCATGCAGGTATACAGGATATTGTTGAGCTGCCCCAAAATGCCGGTCGTTTCCGCGTCCTTGAATGCCGCGTCAAAGGTCGAGTCTGTAAAGAGATAATCGAAATTGAAGAATTCTTTCACGGCTTCATTTCCCTTCAACTCCGCGATCTGCTCTTTCAGCGCGCCGTTCAGCGTGGTCTCCGCGAAATGGTTGAGGAACGCTTTGCCGTATTTGTCCAGCAGGCCGTAGAAAGACAGGTTCAGCGCCGCCTTTGCGTCGGACTGCGGCGCCACGTACAGCGGATCGTCCGCCGACTGTTTGCTTTCGCCGCTGAGCGCAAGGATCAGCGCGGAAGCCAGCAGCTCGTCGGCAGAATAAGAGGCGTAGGGGGAAGCGCCCCAGCCGCCCTTGGGGTTGTCCACGATGCTCGGTTTTTCGGCAAACTGGTCCACCAGCCGACAGTAGAGCATTCCTTTGAGATAGTCGGGCAGGTTTTTGACGACCGTGTTCAGCGCCTCCACGCTGTCGCCAATGAGGTTCAGCAATACGCTGCCCAGCCGGATACCGTTGCTGCCGAAGCCGCCGGTGAGAAAGGCTTTCACGAGCTGCTGGTTGTCGTTGATCCACTGCTGCACAGCGTAGAGGAGATGCAGGCTTCCGCCGGAACGCTTCACGTTTTTCAGGGCGTCGCCTTTCAGGTTTTTCAGATCGCCAACCATGCTGCCGACAATCGCGTCGTTGTTGACTTTGCTGCAGATGGCATAAACGGTTTCGATAATACCGTCTACGGAGGACAGGTTCAGCTTTACGCCAAGCAGGTTGGCCACGCTGGTGACGGTGCTCCACGAGCTCTGCGTGGTGAGTTCCGCCGTCCATTCCGGCAGGTTGCCGTCCAGCCAGTCCAGCAGCGTTATGGCCAGCTGCTCGTCGGTCATCTGGAAGGTATCTTTGCCTTCGCCGCCGATATTGTCGCCCGCGAACTCATACAGGAGCCGCAGGGCCGTGCCGGTGACGTTGGCTTTGTCGTAGTTCAGGTTGGTGATGAGCCAGCCGGTCAGGTCGGCCAGATTCTTGTTCTGGATCAGTGTTTCCACGCTGGTCCGCGCCGCCGTGGGAACGGCGGCCGAAGCCATGACGGAAACGCAGGAGGCGGAGAAAAACATCACCGCCGCCAGAAGCAGACTGATCAGTTTGGACGGTTTTTTCATACACACATTACTCCTTTTTATGATATGTCTCCCGGAGCGGTTGGGATAACAAGAAAAATATACCATATTGTTCTTTTCAATTCAATTGTAATTTTAATCAAAAATAAAAATATTTATATACAAAGCGCGCCGGACGGACCCGCGGGCCGGAAGCCGTAAGCGGGTCTTTAAGCGCGGGGCTGTGTTCGTCCGCCGCTATTGACACCGCCCCCGTATTATATTACAATAGAAAAATATTACAAAGGAAAAAAGCCGTTTCCGCCGTAATGATCGGGCGGGGGCGGCGCGGCGGCAAAGGGGGATTGCTTATGGAAACGCGCATCCATATCGCCTACGGGTTCCACGTCAACTGCTACCATTCCTACCGGGGGGACACGCCCGACGCCCAGGGGTTCGGCTCGGACATCCGCATCATCCGCAAGATCATCGCCGCCCTGGACGAGCTGAACAACGAAGGCGTTCCGGTGAAGGGCACCTGGGACTGCGAAAACTTTTTTTCGCTGGAGCGGATCCTGCCCCGATACGCGCCGGATATCATTGAGGGCATGCGCCGCCGGGGCCGGGAGCGGGGCGACGAGCAGATCATCATGGGCTATTCCAACGGGGCGCTGGGGGCCATGCAGCCGGAGGAGCTGGCGGCCTCCATTGAGTGGGCCGTCAGCAATCCCCAGGGCTCCGGCCTGCGGGATCTGTTCGGCGCCTGTGAAAGAATCGTGCGCCCGCAGGAGGTGATGTTCACCCCCTCCCAGGCGCGCACGTATCAAAAGCTGGGCGTAAAGGCCCTGTGCCTGTATTACTCCTGCGTCCCCTTTGACGCCTTCCGCACGCTGGTGCCGCCGCTGCCCGACGAACAGGCCTTCAACCCCCTGACCTACGAATACGGGGACGGGGCGGTCACGGTGATCCCCACCTATTCCAATGCGGACGTGTGCGACGCGGGCTGCCTGCGGGCGTGGGTGAAGGACCTGCGGCAAAAACAGCTGCGCGGTGAAATCAACCGGGACCTGTTCCTCTTTATCAACATGGACGCGGACGCCATCTTCTGGGAGAGCCTGGACCTGCCCCTGATCGGCCATCGCCTTGCCAATACGGACGGCATCCGGGGGCTGGTGAAAGAGGTGGCGGATCTGGATTACGTGGTCTTTGATACCCCCGGCGGCTACCTGAAGACCCACGGCCCGGCGGGGACGCTGCGCTTTACGCAGGATACGGCGGACGGTAATTTCACCGGCTACGCCTCCTGGGCGGAAAAGCCCTACAACCGCAAGATCTGGACCGCCGTGGAGCGCAGCCGCGCCGCCGCCCGGGTGAAGCCGGACGAAAAGGACTTTCTGGACCGGCTCCGGCTGCTCTCCACCACCCACTTCGGCCTGGCCACGCCTGTGCTGAACATCCAGCGGGAACAGGCAGCCGACGCGCTGGCGGGGGAGCTGACCGCCCGCGCGGCAGACGCCTCCGGGCCGCTCACCCTATACAATACCGCGGGCGGCACGCTGCAGTGCGCGCAGCTGGCCTGCTCCTCCGGGCGGCCGGTAACGGTCACCGCCGAGGGGCTGTCGGCCTGCACCGCCCTGCCCATGGGCGGCGACAGCCTGTTCCTGCTGCTGCGCTTTCAGGAGGAAAAAGAACAATACGCCCTCACCTCCGCGCCCGCCGTTTGGCGGGAGGCGGCCGGCGGGCCCCGTCTTTCGCTGGAAAGCGGCGGGGCCGTTCTGACGTTCACGGAGGAGGGCAGGATAAAATGCTTTACGTACCGGGGCGAGGTCATCGGGGGCGAGGACTTCCTTTCTTCCTACCTGACCTACGGCGGCAGGCGGTACGATTTTTGCTTTGACCGGCTGGACAGCCCCCCGATCGCGGGCGGCGACGCTGTTCGCCTTTCGGGCCGCATTCTGCTGCCCAAGGCCCTTTCGCAGGGCAGCTTCTCCTTTACCTTTTTTACGTCCCGCGCGGCGGAGGGCATTTTTGTTTTCACGGACGTGCGCTACCCTTACACGGCGGAGCGGGACGCCATCACCACGGAGAACTCCACCCTGGGCCGGTATACGGATAAAAAATGGGAGGAGGCCGCGCCTTTCTGCCTTTCTTTCCGCAGCCATGGCGAGGTATCTGTGATCAAGCGCAATTTTGAGGGGGATATCTCCTCCTTCCGCACGGCCTCCTACGGGGAGGCGGACGAACGGAACCGGTCGCTGGATTCCTTCAACAACCAGCTGACGGCGGGGCTGGTGGGCCTGACGGACGGCCGGAAAGGCCTGCTGCTGGCCAACGCGCGGCAGGTGCTGTCCTCCATGGCCTACTGCCCCATGCGGCTGACGGAGGAGGGGCGGGTGCTGATGAATCCCTTCGGCACCTTTACCGGGCGGCAGCGCCACCATCCCAACCGCTCCGGCGACCGCATCCCCCTTACCTACACGCTCATCGCGCCCCAGGGCAAAAGCCTGGCACCCTCCTACAACGGCAGCCGGGAGCGGGCGGTGCTGTGCCTGCTGCCCTTTGCGGGGGAGCGGCCGGAGGAACGGCGTCTGGCAGAGCTGCTGGCCTTTGCGGACGGCGCCTTTGCCGCGGGAACGGACGGCGCGCTTTCCCCCTTTTCCGGGGATAACGTGGCGCCCCGCCCGGCGGAGCCCCCCGCCGGGGAACAGAAGATCCGCTCCCCGCTGCTGACCGGCGTAAAGGGGAACCTGGGAACATATATCGTCCGCGGCGCAAGGGCTGTGGCCTATATCGCCCGCCGCCAGCGCGGGGCAAGGGGAAGGGGGACGGAGTGACGGGCC
>CAMJYF010000040.1 GCA_946409885.1 uncultured Clostridia bacterium
TAAAATCGCATCAGCAGATTGACGATGGTGGTCTTGCCCGCGCCGGTGGGGCCCACCAGCGCCACCAGCTGCCCCGGCTTTACCGTCAGGTTCAGCCCGCTGAGCAGCGGTTTATCGGGGGAATAGGCAAAATCCACGTTTTCCAGCGTCACACCCTTGTTGCGGTTGCTATCCAGATGATGCTCCGCGTTGTCCGCGGGCTCACTCTCCTGCTCCAGCACGTCAAACACCCGCTCGGCGGAGGCCAGAGAGGACTGCAGATTGTTGGCGATGTTGCTCATATCCACAATGGGCTGCATAAACAGCTTGGAATAGACGAAAAACACGGTCATGTCGCCGATGGTCAGATCCCCCCGTACCACAAGCATACCGCCGAAAATACAGATGAGGATATAGCCGATGTTGCTGGTAAAGGTGATCAGCGGCGCCAGCACGCCGGAATAGAACTGCGCCTTGCAGCCCACGGTGCAAAGCTCCTCGTTGATTTCCGCAAAATCCTCACAGGCGCGTCTGGTGTGGCCGAAGACCTTTACGATCTTATGCCCGGTATACATCTCCTCGATGTGGCCGTTCAGATCGCCCATAGTGCGCCAGTTCTCCCGGAAGTACCGCCGGGAGACCCGCAGCAGCGCCAGCGCCAGCAGCAGGCCGAAGGGCAGCACGATCACGGAGACCAGCGTCATGATGGGGCTGATGGTCAGCATGATGACGAACACGCCCACCACGGACACCACCGAGGTGATGACCTGGATCAGGTTGTTCTGGAAGGTGTTCTGGATGTTGTCGATATCGTTGGTCACCCGGCTGAGGATATCCCCCTTGGTGTGGGAATCGAAATACCGCAGGGGCAGATGGGAGAGTTTTTCGTTCAGCAGGCGGCGCATTTTGAAGATCAGGTCCCGGTTGAGCCCCGCCATGGTAAAGTGCTGCAAGAAGGCGGCCAGTGAACTGGCGGTATAGATGCCCAGAATGGTGAACAGGATCTGTTTGATCCCGGCAAAATCCAGCGGCTTGCCGTTGAGCTTCACCTTGATCAGGTCCGTGATGCCGTCGATGATATCGCCCAGGTACACCGGGCCCACGATGCTCAGCACGGTGCTGACGATGCTGATGACCACCACAAGGACGACCTTCCACTTCTTTTCGGCCAGCAGCGCCATCATCTTTTTGGCGGCGGCGGTCATGTTCTTCGGCTTGTCGCCCTGGGTCTTCTTCACGTCGGCGTATTCCCTGAATTTGCGGTGGCGCTTTTCACGCGCCTCCCTGTTGGCTTTGCTCATACGGAGGCCCTCCTTTCGGCGAGCTCTTCGGGAGAGAGCTGGGATTCCGCGATCTCCCGGTAGACGGAGCAGGTCTCCAGCAGCTCCTCATGGGTGCCGATCCCGGCGACGCCGCCCTCATCCAGCACCACGATCTTTTCCGCGGACAGAATGGTGCCCACCCGCTGGGCCACCACGATGACGGAGGAATCCTTCAGCTCCTCCCGGATGGCCAGCCGCAGCGCGGCGTCCGTTTTGAAATCAAGGGCGGAAAAGCTGTCGTCAAAGATATAGATCTCCGCCCGGCGGATCAGCGCCCGGGCAATGGCGATACGCTGCTTCTGCCCGCCGGAAAGGTTGGTGCCACTCTGGCTGACGTGGGAATCCAGCCCCTCCGGCAGCTGACGGACAAAATCCGCCGCCTGCGCCAGCGTCAGGGCGTGCCAGATCTCCTCGTCCGTGGCGTCCGGCTTGCCGAAGCAGACGTTCTCCCGCACCGTGCCGCTGAACAGCGACGCCGTCTGCGGGATGAAACCGATCAGGGAAAACAGCGTTTCGCCGTCCATGTCCTTCACGTTGACGCCGTCCACCTCCACACTGCCGGAGGTGACGTCGTACAGGCGGGGGATCAGGTTGATCAGCGTGGATTTGCCGCTGCCGGTGCCGCCGATGACGGCGGTGGTCTGCCCGGGAAACGCCGTAAAGGTGATGTGGTTCAGCACCTGCTCCCCTGCCCCGGCATAGCCGAAGGAAACGTCCCGGAACGCCACCGTCCCTTTGGCGGAGGGATCCGGCGCCACGGGGTGTTCCGGCTGGCGGATCTCCGGCTCCAGATCCAGCACTTCCAGGATGCGTTTGGCGGAGATGTTGGCCCGGGGAACGATAACGAACATGGCCCCCGCCATCACCAGGGCGGAGACGATCATGATCATGTAAACGATAAAGGCCTGCAGGTCGCCGATGGTGTTGGAGATCTTCACCGCGTCCAGCACCGGGTCCATGGCGTCGATATTCCTGGCTGCCGCCAGGATCAGCAAACACACGCCCACAAACGCCAGCACGATGCTGGCGGGGATGAGCACGGAAAAGATCCGGGCGATCCGCAAGGCGATATCCGCCAGTTCGGCGTTTTTCTCATCGAACCGGGCGTCCTCATAGTCGGATTTGTTGAAGGCCCTGATCACGCGGATACCTGTAAGCTTTTCCCGGATCAGGTGGTTCAGGCGGTCGGTCAGCTTCTGCCGTTTTTTGAACAGGGGCTTTACCAGCTTCAGCACAAGGGCCGCCAGCCCGCCGATGACGGGCAGCACCGCGAAGATATACATGGCCAGCCGCGCGTTCATGATCAGCGCCAACACCGTGCCGCCGATGAGCATCACGGGCGCCGCCAGGATCATCCGCACCGTGACCAGGATAAAATCCTGCATCTGCTTCACGTCGTTGGTGCTGCGGGTGATCAGCGACGAGGCGCCGATCTTATCGATATCGCACTGGGACAGGCTTTCCACCTTCAGAAAGACCTGTTCGCGCAGCACCTTCCCATAGGCGGTGGACAGCTTGGAGGTATAGTAGGCGTTGGCCACCGAAAACAGCAGCCCCAGCAGTGCGCCGATGAACATCAGCCCGCCCATTTTTTTGATATAATCCAGGTCCAGATTGCCGATGCCCTCGTTGACGATGATACGCATCAGGTAGGGCAGCAGCAGCGCCATCCCCTGGCTGATGAGCATCAGCACGATGGACAGCGCCACATATTGTCTGATAGGCTTCAGAAACCTCAATATCCGGATCAATACGGTTCCTCCCGTTAACGTCTTATATTTATCTGATATTATCATATATATATGAACAAAGTTTGAACGAAAGGAGGATATAATAAAAATATAGCGGCGGCGCGGCCAATCGATAGCAAAAAAATCCCTGCCGGACCTCCGACAGGGATCAATACTGTGCTGTTAGAAATTATTCGGCAGCGGAATCGTCGCCGGCGGGCGCCTCATCGGCGGCAGCGGCGGCCTTTGCCTCGGCCTCGTTCGCCCTTTCGATCATCTCGTCAATGGACATGGTCACGGGCGCGTCGTCATAGAACTTCTCCTCTTTGGGAGCGCGCTTTTCGGGAGCAGGCAGCAGAGCGCGGATAGAAAGACTGATTCTCTTCTTCTCGTAGTCGATGTCGATGATCTTCACCTTGACCACGTCGCCGATGGAGAGCACGTCCTGCGGCTTTTCGATGCGCTCGTTGGCGATCTGGGAAATATGGATCAGGCCTTCCACTCTGGGGAAGATCTCCGCGAACGCGCCGAAGGTGGTGATGCGGACGATCTTGACCTCGATCTCGGAGCCGATGGGATAATCTCTCTTGAACACTTCCCAGGGGCTGTCTTCAATCTTCTTGTAGCCCAGGGAGATCTTCTTGTTCTCACGGTCAAGAGACTTGACGTACACCTCTACCGTATCGCCCACGCTGACGACCTCGGACGGGTGCTTGATGCGCTTCCAGGAAAGCTCGGTGCGGTGGATCATGCCGTCCACGCCGCCGATATCCACAAACGCGCCGTAATCGGTAAGGGATTTGACGACGCCGGTATACTTCTTGCCTTCCTCAATATCGCTCCAGACTCTCTCCTGCGCCTCTTTGCGGATGCGCTTGTTGGCCTCGCGGATGGAGCCGACGGCTCTGCGGCGACGCTTGTCGATGTCGATCACGACGAAGCTGACGGTCTTGTTGAGCATTTCTTCCAGACGGCCGCCTCTGGGGACGGTGGAAAGGGAGGCGGGCACGAAGATACGGATGCCGTTGGTAACAACGATAAGTCCTTTGCTGATCACTTCAACAACGACGCCTTCAAGAATCGTCCCCTCCTTCTCAGCTTCCACGATGGTATCCCAATACTTGACAGCGTCATAACGCTTTTTGGAAAGCATGATGGTGCCTTCCGCGTCATTGGTCTTCATGATGATGAGCTTCAGCTCGTCGCCGACCTTCAGCTCTGTCATGGGATCCGCGTCGGGATCCGAGCTGTACTCGTCAATCGGGATGTAGCCTGTCTGCTTCCTGCCAATGTCGACCTGGATCTCATTGGGAGCAATGTGCATGACAGTGCCAACGACGCACTGGTCGTTGTTCATGCTGTTGAGGGATTCCTCAAGAGCCTGTTCGAAGGACATTTCTTCGGGGTTTTCAGCGGAAACAGCCTGCCCAGGGTTGATTTCAGCCGATTCGATGTTTTCGTTGATCTCGGACATGGTTTTTATTACCTCCTTAATTTTACCTTCGGGAGTGGACGCTCCCGCGGTAACTCCGACCGATGCGACGCCTGTAAAATCAATATTTTTTAGTTCTGCTGCGTCCTCGATAAGATACGTCTGACAATGAGCGCCGCAGATCTTCTGCAGCTTGGCGGTATTGGAGCTGTTGCGCCCGCCGATCACGATCATGATATCATTCTCTGCGGAGAGCCTTTCGGCTTCTTCCTGCCTCAGAGCGGTAGCATTGCATATTGTATCAAATATTTTCAGATTTGTATATAGTTTTTTCGCAATTTTTTCGGTTTTTTTAAATTCTTTTGCGTCGAAAGTGGTCTGAGAAACCAGTGTGACGGAGTTTTCGGGCGAAAAACCGTCTGTTCCGGCATATTTTTCCATTTCCTCCGCCGACCCGAACACAAAGGAGGGCGTGGTGGCGCAGCTGCGGATGCCCACCACCTCCGGGTGGTTCTCATCCCCGGTGATGATGATCACATCCCCGGCCGCGGACCGTTCCGCCACAATGCGGTGGATCTTCTGCACAAAGGGGCAGGTGGCGTCGTCGTAGTCGATACCCCGGGCGGCGATGTCGTCCATCACGTCCTTCGTCACCCCGTGGGTGCGGATGATGAGCTTGTAGCCCGCCCGCACGTCGGCGGGGCTGTCCGCGATGTAAACGCCCTTTTCCTCCAGCGAGCGGATGAAGCCGGGGTTGTGGATCAGCGGCCCCAGGGTGCACACCGGCTGCCCGGCCGCGATATAGTCGTTCACCTTGTTGACGGCCCGTTCCACGCCGAAGCAGAACCCGGCGGTGGCGGCCAGATTGATCTTCATGCGGTCGCCTCCATGGCCTCTTTGGCGAGGGCGCAGATGCGGTCCACCACCTGCTCCAGCGTCAGGTCGGAGGAATCCAGCAGCACCGCGTCCTCCGCCTGCTTCAGCGGAGAGGTCTCCCGGTGCATGTCGTTGTAGTCCCGCTGGATGATCTCTTTCAGCAGCTCGTCGTAATCCTGAGGCGTGCCCCGGGCGATCAGCTCGTCATAGCGGCGTTTCGCCCTGATCTCCGGCGAGGCGGTCAGATAGATCTTCAGCCCCGCGTCGGGCAGAATGACCGTGCCGATGTCGCGGCCGTCCATGATGCAGTCGTTTTCCGCGGCCAGCCTGCGCTGCAGGTCCAGCAGGAAGGCGCGCACCTCCGGCAGGGCGGAGACGTGGGAGGCGGCCATGGAGGCCTGCGGCAGACGGATCTCTTTGGAGACGTCCTCTCCGTTGAGCAGCACGTGCTGCTCCCCTTCAATAAAGGCCAGGGAGATCTCCAGCTCCGGCAGCATGGCGATCACGCCGTCTTTATCCTGTGTGTCGATCCCCCGGCGCAGCGCCGCCACGCCGATGGCACGGTACATGGCGCCTGTATCCACATAAATAAAACCGAGCTTCGCCGCGGCCAACTTCGCCGCGCTGCTCTTCCCCGCCCCGGAGGGGCCGTCGATGGCAATGTCAAGCATAATAAAATTTCCTTTCTTAATGAGAGTATAAATTGATTCAACAGTTGTTGCCCGCCAGGGCGCCGGTGGCGAAGGCGATCTGGAGGTTGAAGCCGCCGGTGTAGGCGTCCACGTCGATGACCTCCCCGGCGAAGTAGAGGCCGGGGCAGAGCTTGGACTGCATGGTTTTGGGGTCGATCTCCCTGGTGGCAACGCCCCCGGCGGTGACGATGGCTTCTTCTATGGGCCGGGTACCGGCGATGGTGCAGGTGAGGTTTTTCAGCACATAGCCCAGGTCATGACGCATCTCCCGCGTCAGGCGGTTGGCGAACAGCTCCGGCGGGATCTCCGCCAAAGACAGAACAACGGGGATCATGCTGCGGGGCAGCAGCTCAGTCAGGGCGTTTTGCATGGTGCGGTTGGAATACTTTGACAGATCCCGCACAAGGCGGTCGTCCAGCTTTTCCGGCGACAGGGCGGGCTTCAGGTCGATGCTCAGCCGGTAGCGGTCCGGCGTGATATCCCGGATGTGGGCGGAGGCGCTGAGGATCACCGGTCCCGACACGCCGAAGTGGGTGAACAGCATCTCGCCGAAGTCGTGATAGACCTCCCGGTAGTTCTCGCTGTCCCATACGGTGATCGCCACGTTTTTCAGGGCAAGCCCCTGCAGGTCGGCGCACCAGCGCTCGCGGGTCTCCAGCGGGATCAGCGAGGGCTTGGGGGGCACCACCGTGTGCCCGGCCTCCCTGGCCAGCGCGTAGCCGTCCCCGGTGGAACCGGTCAGCGGGTAGGAGCAGCCGCCGGTGGCGATCACGACGGCGTCCGCTGCGTACCGTCTGCCGTCCTCACAGAGCACGCCCTTTACCGCGCCGTCCTCCAGCAGCAGCGAGGCAACGCGCTGTTCCGTCAGGATCCGCGCGCCGCTGCGCCGGGTGAACCGCACCAGCGCGTCCACGATATCCACCGCCTTGTCGGACACGGGAAAGACCCGGTTGCCCCGCTCGATCTTCAGCGGCACCCCCAGGGATTCAAACAGGTCCATGGTGTCGTAGGGCATAAAGCGGGAGAACGCACCGTACAGAAAGCGGCCGTTGCCGGGGATCTGCTCCGTCAGCTCGTTGACCAGCGTACAGGCATTGGTCACGTTGCACCTGCCCTTGCCGGTGATCATCATTTTTCTGGCGGGGCGGGCGTTCCGCTCCAGCACGGTCACGTCCAGCCCGCGCCGGGCCGCCATGGCCGCCGCCGTCAGCCCGGCCGCGCCGCCGCCGATCACAATGATTTTCTGCGCCATTGTTCCGTCCTCTTCCGTTTGCTTTTGATGCCTTATTTTCAATAGTTTAGCATAAACGACAGAATTATACAACATTAAAACCGGAAAATCATCATCTATTTTTTCCCGGGGTATGGATTTCTTTTCAATTCTATTGTATAATGTGGAGAATATCAAAAGAAATGAATCGGCAGGAGCGGCAATGTTATGAAGATCATGATCGTCGGCTGCGGCAAAATCGGAAAAACAATCATTGAAAGCCTTTCCGCGGAGGGGCACGACGTGACGGCGGTGGACGCCTCCGCCGAAGCGCTGGAGGAGGTCAAAAACGTATACGACGTGATCACCGTCTGCGGCAACGGCGCGGACCCGGACACGCTGAAGGTGGCCAACGCCAAGGCCGCCCACCTGGTGGTGGCCGCAACGGATTCGGACGAGACCAACATGCTGTGCTGCTTTTTTGCCCGGCGGATGGGCGCCGCCCACACCATCGCCCGGGTGCGCAACACCGATTACGACGAAAAATCCATCGACTTCATGCGCCGGGAGCTGAACATTTCCATGACCATCAACCCGGAGCGGCTGGCAGCCAAAGAGCTGTTCAACATCCTCAAGCTCCCCAGCGCCGCCAAAATAGAATCCTTCTCCAGCCGCCGGTTTGAAATGATCGAGCTGCGGCTGAAAGAGGGTTCCCCGCTGGAGGGCGTGCGGCTCAGCGACCTGCGGAACAAATACGCCCAGCGGTTTCTGGTCTGCGCGGTGCAGCGCGGCGAGGAGGTCTTCATCCCGGACGGCAACTTTGTGCTGAAGGCCGGGGACAAAATCGGCCTGACCGCCGCCCCGGCGGAAATCACAAAGCTGTTCCGGGAGCTGAAGATCCTGCAGAAGCAGGCCAAGCGCATCTTTATTTTCGGCGGCAGCCGCACCACCTATTACCTGGCCAAGCGGCTGCTGGCGGCGGGCAGCAAAGTGAAGATCATCGAACAGCACCACGACCGCTGCGAGGAGCTGTGCGACCTGCTGCCGGCGGCGGACGTGAGCGAGGGAGACGGCGCCCAGCAGGAGATACTGGAGGAGGAGGGGGTGCGCTCCGCGGACGCCTTTGTGGCGCTGACCGGCATTGACGAGGAAAACATCCTGATCTCCTTTATCGCCGCCTCCATGGGGGTGCCGAAGGTGATCGTAAAGGTCAACCGGGACGAACTGGGCGCCATCGCGGAAAAGATGGGGCTGGAGAGCATCATCTCCCCGCGCAAGCTGATTGCCGACGTGCTGGTGCAGTACGCCCGCGCCCTGCAGAATTCCATGGGCAGCGCCGTGGAAACGCTGTACAAGCTGATGGACAGCAACGTGGAGGCGCTGGAATTCAAGGTGGCGGCCGATTTTTCCGGCACCAACGTGCCCCTGAAGGATATGAGGCTGCGGAAAAACATTCTGATCGCGGGCATCATCCGCGGGAGGGATATCATCATCCCCTCCGGCGCTGACACGATCCGCCACGGCGACCGGGTGGTGGTCATCTCCGCCGCCGGCAAGCTGAACGACCTGTCCGACATTCTGAAACAGCAGAAAGGTTTACTGTCATGAACCGAAAAATGGTGATCAAAACCACGGGGATGCTGCTGCTGGCGGAGGCCTGCCTGCTGCTGCTGCCCTTAAGCGTCGCCCTGTGGTACCGGGAGCGGTGCTTCTATCCGCTGCTGCTCACGGCGGGGCTTTCCGCCGCGCTGGGCGGAGGGGCCATGCTGTGGGGCCGCAACGCCAGCAAAACGATCTATTCCCGCGAGGGCTTTGTGATCACGGCGCTGTCGTGGATCCTGCTGTCCGCGGTGGGGGCGCTCCCCTTTTACCTCAGCGGCGAGATCCCCTCTTACGTGGACGCTTTTTTTGAAACGGTCAGCGGCTTTACCACCACCGGCGCCTCCATTCTGCGGGACGTGGAGGCCATGAGCCGGGGGCTGCTGTTCTGGCGCAGCTTTACCCACTGGGTGGGGGGTATGGGCGTGCTGGTCTTTCTGATG
>CAMJYF010000041.1 GCA_946409885.1 uncultured Clostridia bacterium
ACGGTGGTGTGAGTGGTCGGCTGCTCAAATAATGGGCAGCCTCCTACTCGATTTACGCGCGTTATCCGAGCGAATTCTTTTTTTCTTTTTTTACGGTCGGTTGCCTGCTCAGCAAGGTGTCCCTGTCCAGACAATGGAGCCGGTTCGCTTCGCTTGTGATCTGAAATATCATCAGCGCCACGTTGGCGCCGGTGGCGAGATAGTCGGTCAGTACCCCGAGGGCCGTCGCCAGGAGCAGGGCCTCCTCCGGAATGCCGAGACTGGAAAACAGGATGGAATAGCCGATGATGTCCCCGCCGGGAATGGGCGGCAGGGCAATGGCGATCAGGGTGACAATGATCACGGAGGTCACCAGCCAGGGCAGGCTGACGGGTACCTGATAGATCTCCGCGAAGGTGAAGGCGATCACGGTGAAATAGATGACGCTGGAGGGCATGAAGATCACCGAGCCCAGCGGATAGACGAAGGAAACCATGCTGGACTTGATGCCCAGTTTCTTTTCGCAGGTTTCCATGCCCAACGGCAGGGCGCTGACGCTGGAGGCGGAGGTAAAGGCGACCAGGAACGTGGGCGCCACCTTTTTCAGCAGCAGAAGAGGGGAGCACTTCAGCCGCAAAGCGGAGAGCAGCAACAGCGCGGCGGACAGAAAGAGCGTCAATCCGAAAAACATCAGGATGGGTTTCAGCGCGGAAGCAAGAATCCCCAGCTGTCCGGACCAGATCTGTTTGACCAGCACGCTGAATACAAACAGCGGGATCAGCGCGCAGACGGAGGAGACTAACTGCTGCAGCAGCGGCGCGGCCTCGCCCACCAGTCCCCGGATGCGCTGGCCCCGTTCCCCGAACGCCAGCAGCCCGCAGCCGATCAAAGCGGCGATCACGATGATGTGGAAGGTGTTGCCGGTTCTGAACGGATCGACGATGTTGCCGGGCAGAATGTCAAAGAACATTTTGCTGATGCTGACCAGCGGCGAGCCGATCTCCTGTGCGCCGCTGGAGAAATCCAGCCGCAGAAACGGCATCGACAGCGCGGCCGTAACGGCGCTGATCCCCAGTGAAATACCGGCAAACCGGGTCAGGACCGATTTGCCCACCCGCCCGAAGGAAGAGGGGTCTCCCATGTTCAGGATGCCGTTGCAGATGGTAAAAAAGATCATCAGCCCCGCAAAGGTGTTCAGCAGCCCCAGAAATCCCCCCGCGGCAGGGGACAGGATCCCGTCGGTCACGTTCCGGCGGACGCCTTCCGGAATCACGTTCCCGGCAGCCCCCAGCAGCGCGGCGGCGATGATCGCCGCCAGAATCTTCACCATGGCGCTGCGTTTCGGCCGGTCCATCAGCACCAGGGAAACCGTGTTCCGCTTCCCCCGGCAGCTCCAGGCGGGGAACAGCCCCAGTGAGCGCAGAATATCATCCGACAGGGAATTTTCGCTCTCGCCGGTGGGGTCAAAGGGTTCGGCCTCGTAGCGCAGCCGGAAGATATGCCGCCCGAACCGTTTGCCGACGCCGACGCTGATAGTCATGCCCTCTCCGTAATGCGTCAGCAGATTCAGCAGCAGCTCCTCCACCGTCAGCCGGATCTGCTGCACGCTGCGCCTTTCCTGTTTCAGGCCGTGGAGATACCGCTGCAAGTCCTCGGAAACCTTGTCCACAGTGGTTCCGTCCAAACGGAAATCCTGATCGGTCAGTTTCATCCGTATCCATCTCCCCTGTATGTTCTCAACTGTATGTTTTCACCGCTTTTGTTTTCTTAAAAGACAAAGGGATTATAGCAGAAAAAACGGCGTCGGTCAATATGTCGAAAACACAGGAAATGTACGGTTCCGGAGATTATCAGCAAGGCCGGGTCAGAACAGGATCAATCCATATCCCGGACAAAAATATAATAGTTGGTGTCAAACCCGCCCCAGCGGTAATCGCCGCTCTTCCATTCGATCAGCAGGTAGTCCCTGCCGTCCACGGGGCGGATCTCATATGCGCAGGCGCAATCGTTATATTTGCGCAGCAGAAAGCCCTTCGTCCACGTTTGCTTGTCGTCGCCCGCAATCACGTCGTCTTCAAATACCGAGGTACAGCTGCCTCCCGGGAAAAATGTTACGCTTTTCCAATACTGCTCCTCCTCCGGTTCCGGTTCGGTGGAAAATTCTTCTTTCGTTGCGCAAAAGCCCCAGGTCTTCCATTGGCCGATGACGTCCGGATCGTCAGCAAAAGGCAGGTCAATAGCATCCTTGCGGGCGATTTCCCGGCGGGTGTAGGGGCGGGAATCCACCCGTTTCATTGCCACCAGTTCGGTTTTGCCGCTCACCAGATAGTCATAGCCCTTGTGATCGAGCAGCATGTACGTTTCGTTGCCGATCTCTTCGATTTCGTAGGTTTCCCAATGGGGATTCCGGTATTCGTCGATCAACAGCTTTCCCTTGGTCCAGCCGTAAACCCAGTATTGCTCCCCGCCGGGCAGGAAATAGATCTCACGGATCTGTTCTCCGTAGAGTTTCGTATTCGGCTTTTTGCCGGCATAGAATTCGTCCCGATTGCGCCAATGGCCGAGTACCGCCCATTTCCCGACGGCCGCGGGATCGTCCACAAACGGTAAATCAATGTTTTCGTTAAAACTCAGTTCTTCGGTTCCCGTTTCTTCCATTCCTTTCATATACGTCTGTACGTCGCGCAGCGCCTGCAGCATTTCGGCGATCTCCTGTTGTTTGGCGGCAAAAACGGCGGCAAGCGCCTCGTCGTTACCGGCGTTTTCCAGCACCCGCCCGATCTCTTTCAAAGAAAACCCCGCCCTCCCCAGCATGGTGATGCCGCGGAAGATCCGCTCCTGCCCCGGCGCGTAATACCGGTAGCCCGTGACCACGTCCGTAAACGCGGGGCGCAGCAGCCCGATTTTATCATAGTAACGCAGTAAGGAAATGTTCGTCCCGCACAATCCGGCAAATTCGCCGATCTGCATAAAACCGCCTCCGAAAGAATAAAGTAAAGAGCTCTTTCACGGTTAATATATACCTGAAGTTAAGTGAAGAGTCAACCCCCCGCTTATGATAACTGAGCGCAAATTTTTACAATGATCTTACCGTTCACGCCGCCGTTGTCCTGCGCGATGACGGCGGCTTTGATGTTCGCAAAATCAAATACCCTGCCGCATTTCGGCATAAGGCGGTGTTCATTCAAAAATGAAAAAATATCATCGATCCCCTGTTTTGTCGGGTAATTCGAGAAAAATCCGGTAAGGTATACGCCGTTGGGGATATCCTTGATGGGATCGAAACCGTTCAGAGTATATACGCCGCCCAGCAGCCCGGTCTGGCAGACGATCCCGCCCTTTTCGACCGCCGTCAGTGTATCGCGCAGGTTTCTTGGACCGACAAGGTCGAGCGCTTTCGTCGCGCCGCGAACCCTCCCGGTCAGCCTGCCGTCGTCAAGGACGGCCTCGTCCGCCTCCGCGATCAGCGGCAGCTTTTCTTCTCTGTGGGTGGTGGCGATCACAGCAGAAGCATATTACCGTATAATTGAGATAAAGTCCATTTTCTCCTGTTTCGCGTCGCAATATGGATCGCGCAGCAGGCGGGAGAGAAGATAAGATTTCAGCTCGCCGAATTCCGTGTCGCAGGCATTGATATAGTAATTTCCCTCTTCATATACGCCTTTCACGCCGTGCTCCGCAAAAATCTGCAGATTCGGCTGCAGGACGTTGAAATTCGGAAAAATGCCGAGGGTCGTCGCGAAATTGTTCACGTAATCCCAGATATACAGGCGATGGCAGATTTTGCTCCAGCCCTCCAGGTCTTATTATCATCCTGCGTCAAAGAGAGCAACACAAAAAGGCAACAGATTGCATAAAAATACAAAGCTAAAACGATGAACACAGTTCTTTGCATTTTCTCGTTCGTTTCTTTCCTCCCATTTCATACGGAGCCAACAGGGGATCATTTCTTTTTTGTTTTAATTCTTCTTCGGAATCGAGTCCCTATCGGATTTTTGTGAAAAATGATCCGAATTCAGTGTTGACGAAAGGCAGAAAAATTGTTATATTAAAGAAAAGAGGATATGCTTGCTTCAGAAGAATGATTATTACTGTTCTATCCGTTGTCCGGGCCCGAAAAACTGGCGCAGGCGGGGCTTCGCCAATGGGACGAAATTATCATATCCGGCAAGGAGTGAAATTATGTATACGCTGAACATCGATCCCGACCGAACGCTGGGTCCGATCCGGGAGCTGCACGGCGTCGGCGGCGGGCCGCTGACCAATCATTTCACCTATGACGCGACGGAGGACTTCCGCGCGGCGGGGATCCCCTTTTGCCGCACCCACGATATCGAATACCCCTTCGGCGCGGGCGAGTTTGTGGATATCCACTGTATTTTCAAGGATTTCGACAAGGATGAAACCGACCCGGCCAGCTATCATTTCACGTTTACGGACGAATACTTCAAGGCGATCGTGAACGCGGGTGCAAAGCCCTTTTACCGTCTGGGGTCCACCATCGAGCACCAGCCGGTCAAGCTCTATATCCACCCGCCGAAGGATTTTGAAAAATGGGGCCGGATCTGTTCCCATATCGTCGCGCACTATAACGAGGGCTGGGCAAACGGCTTTCATATGGGGATCGACTACTGGGAGATCTGGAACGAGCCGGATATCGCCCCCTGCTGGACGGGCACGCGGGAGCAGTTCATCGAATTGTACGCCGCGGCGGCGCCGGTCATCAAGCGGGACCACCCCGACGTGAAGGTCGGCGGCTGCGCGTTTGCGGATCCCCTCGGCGCGCTGCCGAAAATGTGGCTGGCCGCCGTGCGCGACAGACATCTGCCGATGGACTTTTTCTCCTGGCACGGGTATCTGCAGCATCCGCGCCGCGTGAAGGAGCTCTCCGAGCAGGTGGACGCGCTGCTGGCGGAATACGGGTTTGGGAACGTTGAAAGCATTTACAACGAGTGGAATTACGTCGCGAACTGGGACCGGAAGCTGTGGCGCTGTTATGAGCTGCACACGAAACCCTTTGAATGTGCGTTCATGGCGGCGGTGTTGTCCTCCATACAGGAGACCCGGATCGAAAAAGCTATGTATTACGACGTGCAGATGGGCTTGGCGGGATCGTGGAACGGCGTGTTCGGTCCGGCGAAAGCGGACGCCCACGCGGCGGCGATGAAACCGGAACGCCGACCGGGGTTTTACGCTCTGTACGCGTGGAACGAGCTGAAAAAGCTGGGCATTCAGGTGGAAACGGCAAGCGACTGCCCGGATCTTTACGCGACCGCCGCCAGGGGTGAAAACGGCGGGCTTGCCGTGCTGGTATCCTATTTCAACGACGCCGCCGGATGGAACGAGGCGCCGCCGCAGGAGGCGGTCTTCCGCATCGACGCGCCGGGCAGCGACGCTTCAACGGCGTATATCGTGGATGACGGCCGTATTTTTGAGCCGGTCAGCCTGCCGGACGGCGTGCTGCGGCTGCGGGGCAATTCCTGCGCGCTGATCCGGTTCGATCCTCAGACAAACTGAGCAGGGAAATGGAATGAGTCAAAAAAAGACGGTATGCCTTTGCCTGCGATCAAAAAAGCAGTATACGAAAAACAACTGAAGAAAAGGAGTGTATTGTAAATGAAAAAGATGCTGTCCGTTTTGCTGGCCGCGGCGATGCTGTTCGGCCTGCTCCCCGCCGCGTTCTGCTCCGCCGCCGCGACGGCGCGGTTGTATAACGTCTACGCCGACGGCATGGTCTTTCAGCAGAACGACGAAGCGATTTTTGCGGGGACGGCCGGGCCCGGCGCGCGGATACAAGCCGAACTGAAGGACGCCTCCGGCGCGGTCGTTGCTGCGGGAGAGAGCGCGGCGGAAGCGGACGGCACCTTTACCGTCTCGTTTGCTTCTCCCGCCGGTTCGTTTGAGGAATATACGGTGGCGCTGTCCGCGGACGGCGTGCCCTTTCAGACGCTCGCCAACGTTGTGTTTGGCGAGGTATGGCTTTCCTCCGGGCAGTCGAACATGGAGTACCCCTATGCGCAGGCGGAGGACTACGTGGCACCGGCCGGGGCCGTGAGCGAAGCAAAACGCTTTATCCGGCTGTTTTATTGCCCTTCGCTTGTGGAATACAACGGCTCGGTGAACAATCTGCCCGCCCTGCCGCAGAATGAGATTCCCGGCTGTTGCTGGTACGACGCAAACGATCAAAGGTGCGACGGGTTCAGCGCCGTATCGTATTTCTTTGCGCTGGATCTGGCGGAAAAGCTCGACGTCCCTGTTGGCGTCGTGGCGCTGCCGCTGGGCGGGAGCTCCATTCTCACATGGCTTTCGCGGGAGACCATTGAGGGAAGCCCCGCGATCACCGCGCGGGCCAACGCAAACGGAGAATACTATTCTTCCGAGGCGTGGCAGGAAACGGGCGTCGGCTTTGGAGAGAAGGGACCGTCCAACTTTTTCACCATGACCACCCAGTACAACAAAAAGGTCTGGGCGGTACGGCATTTCCGTTACGCGGGGATGCTCTGGTACCAGGGCGAGACCGATATCGGCTGGACGGACGCGGAATACGCCGAGGCGCTGGACCTGATGCAGGATTCCTATTCGGCGCTGTTCGGTTACAACGGTACGCTGCCGCTGATCTGGACGCAGCTGGCCTCTTACTATTACGGCAGCAATGAGGACAATACGCTGCGCAACATCGCGTTTGCCGATATGCAGCAATCGCGGCCCGGTTCGCGGGCGCTGGTCACTTCTTACGATTATCCCGCCACCTATCAGGAGGGGCCGGGGGCGATCCATCCCCAGACAAAAAAGCCCATCGGCGAACGCATGTCCTTCGCCGCCCAGCGCCTTGTCTACGGCAAGGCGGGGGATTATACGCTGCCCACGGTGGAACGCTATGAAATAAAGGACGGCGGTATCGCAGTGACATTCCGCGATACCGGCGACGGGCTTGTCTGCGGCGGCGAATATCCGCGCGGCTTTTCCATCGCGGGCGAAAACGGTATCTACGTCCGCGCCGACGCGGAGATAACCGACAGCAATACCGTGTTCATCCACGCCGACGAGGTCCCCGCGCCGGTCAGCGCCGCCTATGCCTTCGCGATCACCAGCGACACGGCGAATCTCTACGCCTCCGAAAGCGGCGAAAAGACGCTGCCGGTCGCCCCGTTTATGCTGGACAGGGCAACGCTCCAGGTCGGTTATCAGAACAACGCCTGGACGGAGTGCGAGGAAGCGCAAAGCTGGCATTCGCTCAACCATACGTCCTATAACGCCTTTTACGATACGTGGACGGCGAAGAACGCGACCGCCGAGATCTCGCCGGATGCGGCGTATGCCGGCGCGGCCGGTCTGAAGGTCAGCGGCAGCGGGCGCTTCTCGGTTTCACCGGCGTATGATTATCTCCGCGACGGCAGCAAAAAAACCGTTTTCAGCGACCTGAACGACGATCTGAGAAATTACGCCTCCCTTTCGGTCATGGTCCGTAACGACGGCGATCGCCCCGTCGCGCTGGAGGGCCTTCGCATCCAGACCGCGTGGTTCTTTATGCGGACGCCCATTGTCGCCGGTACGGACGACACGACGTATGTGATCCCCGCCGACGGACAGTGGCACAAAATATGCTTTGACTTTGACACGGTCTACGCCGCGGACGCCCTGCTGGGGCCGCCCCTTGACGGCGGCAGCGCGCTGGAATACGTCACCGGGATCCGCTTCTGCTTCAAAGGGGACGACGCGGAACTGAGCATGGACGATATCCGCTTTACCCCCCGTCAGGGCGGAAAAGCCGCCCTGCTCACAAGGGCCAAAACGATTCTGTTATGGTTGTTGAATCCGCTGAAAACGCTGCTGCGGATCCTGAACAGATGGAAGGACCCGACCGTCTGCTGACGCGTAAGAAAAACGGAAAAAAGCGTCATATCCGTTAAGAGAAACAAATGCGAAAAATCAAAAAGCTGTTTTCTGTTTAATGACGTTTTGCATGGTGCTGTCGCTGTTTGCGATCGGCGCCGTGCCCGCCAACGCGGATACGGAAGGCTATGCCTCAACGATCGTGAACGGAGTTCTTCATATGGAGGCATGGGTCACCCCCAACGCAACGGGCATCGTGGAGGTGGACAGAGCCCTCCAGTCTTCCTATACCTTTACCGTGACGTTTAAAACGAAAACGTGGTACACAGACTCTACACGGATTTTTGTGGGACTGGGCAACGCCCCGACAAATCCCTGTTTGCCGTTATCCCACAAAAATCCGTGATGATCCTATATTTTGCCTGATTTTTGCCCATAATGCAAAAAAAACGCCTTTTGCCGTGGTAGACAAAAGACGTTTCTTTTATGTCGTACATCGCCTTAAAGCGCACCAGAAGGCAGTAATTCCGCCCAAAAGTGCACCAATCGCCATGTTGTCCCTACGGTTTGTATACCATTTCCTCTGGATTCTGTTTTTTTTGCCCAATTGCCATAGTTGCCGTTTGGTAACGCCAACTATGGTTTTTGCGCATAAATGCAACTATTTTATTATCATCCCGGAAATGACTTGACTTTTCGCTTTTTTTAAGTGATTAATGCGAAAACCGTTATTTTTGGAGGAATACGCTATGACCGAAACCCAAGGATCCAACACACACAAAAAATAGTCACAAGTGACAATATACAAATAAGCTGACTTCATGTTATAATATATTGATAATTTCAAAAACGATTGAAGCTGTCGCGAAATCAGGCGTCTGACGCGGAAAGGGGGGCTTCGCTGTGGGTTTCAACAGAATAAAGCTGCGCAAGATCCTGCTGTATCTGATCCCGCTGGTTTGCGCGGGGATGCTGAACCTTGTCGACGGCGTTCCCTTACGATTAAACCTTTGGGACCGGGGCGTTTTTCAGCTTGTTCACAGCGGCGTTCTGGCGTCTCTCCTGATCGAAGCCGTCTACATTCAGTGGGCCTTCAGCATCCGCAGACGGTTCCCGCAAAAGCAGATGCGCGGCAACACGACGCTGTTCGCGGCGGCTTTCATTCTGCTCAGCATTTTTCCGGTCGTCAAGTATTCGTTTGTTACACAGGGCGGCACAGCGGCGCGGTATCTGTGGTACGCCTATTATATCCCCCTGGCCTTCGGTCCGCCCTTTATGGTCCATGCGTCTCTGTATTTCGGCAAGCCGGACGATTACAGGCTGCCGAAAAAGTGGCGCTGGACCTACCTGCCCGCGGCGCTGCTTTCATTGGGGATCCTGACCAACGACTTCCATCAGCTGGCGTTCGTGTT
>CAMJYF010000042.1 GCA_946409885.1 uncultured Clostridia bacterium
TCCCTTTCTGTCTTTTTTGCTTGATTTAAGATTCATTATATACCATAGTAAGGCAGAATGCAATTATTAAATAAAAGAGATTCATTCTGTTTATCGACATGTGTTGAAAAATGTGTTAAGATGAAAGCAGAACACACAAACGGGTGAGCGCGATGCCAAAGCTGCTGCTGATCGAGGACGACCGTCCCTTGAACGAATCCCTCTGCTTTTTCCTCTCCGGCGAGGGGTATGAGACGGAGGGCGCTTTCTGCGCGGAGGACGCCTTCCGGCAAATGGAAACAACAAAATACGATCTGGTGATCACCGACGTGATGCTGCCCTCCGTGGACGGCTTTGAGATCGCGAGGCTGCTGCGGCTGTACGATCCCCGCCTGCCCATCATCCTGCTGACGGCGCTGGACGACTACCGCTCCAAGGAAAAGGGCTACGCCGCGGGCATTGACGACTACCTCACCAAGCCCGTGGAGCCCAACGAGCTGCTGTGGCACGTCAGGGCGCTGCTGCGCCGGTCCGGCGTCACCCGCCAAAAGCAGCTGACCGTGGGCAACCTGACCATGGATACCCTCTCCATGACGGCCTCCTGCGCGGGGGAGGAGATCGCCCTGACGGTGCGGGAGTTCAACCTGCTGCACCATTTTCTGTCTAACCCCGGGGAGATCTTCACCCGCAGCCGCCTGATCGAAAAATTCTGGAGCGGCGATTCGGAATCCACCCTGCGCTCGGTGGACGTGTACATCACCAAGATCAGGGAAAAAACAAAGGCCTGCGACGGCTTTGAGATCGTCACCGTGCGCGGGCTGGGCTATAAATGCGTGCTGAAGGAGGAAAAGGCGGTATGAGCGGACGGTCCGGGAAGGAGAAAAAGCCCCGCAAGAAGATCCGCATCCGGTACAGCATGTTTTCCTTCTACTGGATCGTCGGCCTGTTCATCATGATGGGCATTTCCATCCTGTACACGCTGACGGTCTACCAGCGGCTGGCGGATTATCTGGAGACTACCGACTCAGAGACCGCGGAGTTCTGGCTGGGGCTGGGCACCTTTCTGTTCCTGTGTCTGTTGTTCACGGTGGTCATCGTCGTCACCCGCCGTGTCACCGTCAAAAATCCCATCATGAAGATCCTGGACGCCACCAAACGGATCGGCTCCGGGGATTTTTCCGTGCGCCTGCCGGAAAAGCGGCGCTTTCGCAACGAATACGACCTGATTTTTGAAAACATCAACCGCCTGGCGGAGGAGCTTTCCGGGATAGAAACCCTGCGGCAGGACTTTGTGGCCAGCGTATCCCACGAGTTCAAGGCCCCGCTGGCGGTCATCCAGAGCAGCGGCGCCATTCTGCTGCGGGACGACCTTTCGCCGGAGGACCGGGAGAAATACGCCCGCAACGTGTCGGATTCCGCCAAGCGGCTGGCGGCCATGATCACCAACATCTTAAAGCTGAATAAAATAGAGACCCAGAAGATACTGACCAAAAGCGACCGGGTGATGCTGGCGGAGCAGCTGCGGGAGGAGATTCTGCTGTTTGAGCCGGAGTGGGAGAAAAAGCGGATCGCCATCGGGATAGAGGCGGACGACGATCTGTGCGTGTACGCGGACCGGGAGCTGCTGTCGCTGATCTGGACCAACCTGCTTTCCAACGCCTTCAAATTCACGCCGGAAAACGGCACGGTGACCGTGACGGTACAGAAGAAGGACGGCAGGCCATCCGTCAGCGTGGCGGATACGGGCCCCGGCATTCCGCCGGAACAGCGGGAGCGGATCTTTGAGAAATTCTATCAGGGCGACGCCGCCCACGTCACCCCCGGCAACGGCCTGGGTCTGGCGCTGGTCAAATCCGTGGCTGACCTGTACGGCTATACCGTGACCGTGGAAAGCGAACCCGGGAAGGGGAGTACGTTCACGGTGGTGATGGGGTGATTTTTATAGGCGGTAGGCAGTAGCACGGCGCATTGCGCCGTCTGTTGAGGGTGAAACATTATATTATAACGCTTTGAATGTTGTTTTCGCTTGGAATGACGGCGTGATACGCCGTGCTACGTGATGACCCCAATTCCTCTTTTCCGCATAAAACACAGCGCCCGCCGGTCATCCGGCGGGCGCGTTGGGTATAGAAAGGGTTCACTTATCGGGAGGGGACTTCCGTGGTGGCCGCCGCCGTTTCCGGTACGGTATCGGGGACGGACGCGCCGTCGATGGGAAGTGCGCCCGGCGCAAGGGTGGTGGCTTCCTCCGCGGGCGCCGGAGTTCCCTCCGGATTGTAGGCCGGGGTGGTCATCACCGCGTCGCCGCCGTCATACAGAATGGGGGCTTCCGCGCCGGTCATGGATTCCCAGTCGATCCCGTCGGGATGGTTGTGCTCCCGGTAGAGCTTTTCAAAGTAGTCCGCAAAGCTCTCTTTGTACAGCAGGTCGCCGGAGGCCATGTCAAAGGAGGCCAGATACGGCTGGCCGCTGACGGCGTACACCGTATCGCCGATATACAGCGCCCGTTCGCAGTTGCACCAAAAGCCCTCCTCCTCGTTGATCAGGTAACGGTTCAGCTCGGTCAGCTTTCCGTCCGTTACCGCCACGCGCACCGCGCCGGTGCGGTTGCTGAAGCCGGAGGAGTAGACGACGCCGTCGTCCTCATAGAATTCATTGTAGAGATCCAGCGGGATCAGGAAGGAACCGTCGGCTTTTACCGTGACAAAGGCCTTGTAATCCGACTGCAGCCAGGCGTTTTCAAAGATGATGCTGTCCAGCTCCCGGGGGGCGGTGGGGTCGCTCACGTCAAACAGGCTGATCTTGGCGGAACCGTCAATGCCGTCCTCCGTTCCGCCGGAGCCGATACCGATCAGCAGGCCGTCGCCCGCCGGGTGCAGGTAGGAGGAGAAGCCGGGCAGCTTTACCTCGCCCTTGATCACGGGCTTGGCGGGATCGGACAGGTCGATGACGAACAGCGGGTCCGTCTGCACAAAGGTGACCACGTAGGCCGTGTCGCCCATAAAGCGCACGCTTTTGATGATCTCCCCGGGGGCAATCCCTTTCAGTTCGCCCACTTGCTCCAGCTTGTCGTTCAGCACGTAGACCACATTTTCATCATTCTTCGTGGCGGCCAGCCGCAGATAGCCGTTGTACGCGTCCAAAGACCAGCTGTTCAGCAGGTAGCCCTCCACCGTGCCTTTCGCTTTATAGGCGGGCTTGGGGGCGGTGATATCAAAGGAGAGAACGGTGGTCTTCGTCTCCTCGGGGGCGACGGGGACGGCGGAGCGCCACACCATATCGGTAACGGCGGTGCTCCAGTTGTATTCGGTGTTGTAAATATACAGGGTGTCGGCGGTGCAGTAGACCTGGCACCCGCCGCCGAACAGCACGGCGGTCTCCGGCGTTTTGCCCAGGTCGGAAAGGTCCGCCTTGGTCACCACCACATAGGAATCCGGCTTGGCGGTATTCACAACGGCGATATCCGCCGCGCCCACCAGGCACTTTTCCCCGTCCGCCCGGTCGTAGGTGCCGGGAATGACGTTGTCGGCGGTGTAGGTTTCGGCGTAGCTGTCAATGTAGTAGTTGGAGATGGTCAGCAGGCTGTTTCCCACCACCCGGCTGGAAAGATATGTGCCGTCCTGCCAGTATTCCCGGATCAGCTGCGGGGCGGCCCGGTCGGCGATGTCGTAGACCATCACGCCGCTGACGGTTTTGTTGTTGCGCCAGTCCTCGTCGCAGGACCAGTGGTCCACCATGGCGTAAAGCCTGTTGCCGGATACGTAAATTTCCTGCAGGTTGGCGCCGCCGTAGCGGGGGTCGCCGCCCTTCATCACGTCGTACTGGCAGTCGACGGTCCCGGTCAGGGTCAGCGTGCCGTCGGCCTCCGCTTTGAACATACCGATGATGCTGTTGTAGGAGGCCACGTAGAGATATTTCCCGTCGGTCTTGAAGCGGTCCGCCTCTCCGATGCCCTCCACCCGGGTGTTGGTTTCGGCGAAATCCACGCCGCCCGCGGTGGTGACGGAGGAGGTCTCTTCGGCCCTCTCGTTGTCGGCGGAGGGCGCGGGAGCTGCGGGTGCGGAGGAAGCGTTTTCCGCTGCCGCGCCGGCCGCCATGGTGGCGGATTCGGCGGGATAAGCGTCAACGCCGCCGTTCGTCCCGTCGGAGACCGCGCCGTACTCCGGCAGCATTGCGCCCGCGGCCATTTCCGGCACGGCATAATCCGCGTCCGCCGCTTTCGAGGCGCCGTTAAAGGAACGGAAGGTGTACTTCGCCTCCTCCGCCTTTTTGTATTTGGCGTAGTCCTTTACAATGGCCACAATGTCGTCGTAGCTCTGCGCGTAGGCAATGCCCTTGTCCTCCGTCACGGGGAGCTGTTTGGGCGCGTACACGCCGTAATCCAGCGCGGTGAAAATGCCCAGTGCCACGCAGGCCGCGGCGGCCACGCCCACAAACCGCCTTATCATCACCTTTTTGTTGCGCTTCTGCTTTTTGCCGGAAACCAGGTCCGCGATGCTGTCCTCTTGCAGGCTGTCGGGCAGGCGGATGCGCTCCTCGTTGGTCTCGATGTTGGCCCGCAGGAAGGCCGCGTCCCGTTCGATATTGTCATAGTTCTTCATGTTCGGCACCCTCTCAGTTTTCAAGCTCGGCTCTCAGTTTATGTAAGGAACGGGAAAGACGTGAACGGACCGTGTTCGCCTTGATCCCCGTGATCTGCGCGATCTCTTTTGAGCTGTATCCCTCCAGCACGGAGAGCAGCACGATCTGCCTGTCGTCGTCCGGCAGGGCGTTCATCAGCTCCGCCAGCTCAAAGCGCAGCGCGTGGTCCTGCCCGGAGGAAACGTCGGCAAGGGTGGGGAATTCGTCGGTGAGATCCTCCTGGCGGTTTGACCGCTTCAGCAGATACTTTTTGCACTCGTTGGAAAGGATCTTGAAAAACCACGACCGGAAGGACTCCGGTTTTTTCAGGTACCGGATGTTTTTGTAGGCGGAAAGCGCGGCGTCCTGCACCGCGTCCTCCGCGTCCGCCTCCCGGTGGAGATAGTACAGCGCAAAGCGGTACAGCTCGTGGGAAAGCGAGGCGTACAGCCGCCCGAAAGCGTCCGCGTCGCCTTTCTTCGCTTCTTTGATCAGGTCTTTCATCAGCAATTCGTTCATATCATTCCCCGTCCTTGCACACATAAGAGTGCTGAAAACCAGAAAGTGTTGCGAAAAAAACAGCAGGATGTTGACTTTTTTGAAAAAATGAGTATCCTATAAGTAAAGAATGTAAAGAAATTCAAGGAGGAACCATTGATGGAGGTTGCGAAAATTTCAAGCAAAGGGCAGATCACGATCCCGCTTTCCGTCCGTAAAGCGCTGAAGCTGAAGACCGGCGACAAGGTGGTCATTCAGGAGGAAAACGGAAGGTTCTATTTTGACAACGCCGCGCTGGTGGCCTTTTCCAGAGTGGAGCAGGCGTTTGCCGGGGCGGCGGAAGAGGCCGGTTTTTCATCGGAAGAAGAAATGCAGGCGTATATGAAAGAGATCCGCAAGGACGTGCGAGGGTATTGAGCCATGAAGGTCATGCTGGATACCAACATTCTGATTTCGGCGATATTTTTTCCCTCTGCGCAGACAAGAGCGTTTGTAAAGACGATCGCGGCGGGGCACCATATTGTATTATGCGATTATGTGATCGATGAACTGCGGCTGGTGGTGGAACGTAAGTTCCCTGCAAAAAAGGAGACGTTGGAACAGTTTTTTGTAGAACTGCCCTTTTCTCTGGTCCACACGCCGCAGATTATCCCGGTTGGGAAATATCCGTCGGTCCGAGACGGAAATGATACGCCGATCCTCGCGACGGCCATACTGGAAGACGTCGATCTCTCTATTACCGGGGATAAGGATTTTCTGGTTTTGGAAACGGAAACCCCGAAAATCCTGACAATGAAAGATTTTCTGGAACGATATCAATAACACTTTATTTGCGACGAAATCACCCGACAAGTCGGGTAAATTCGGAGGATGCATATGGAAATCGAGCGGGACTTTTATCTGAATCAGTTGACCGCAAAAATGCACAACGGCAGGGTCAAGATCATCACCGGCATCCGGCGCTGCGGCAAATCCTATCTGCTCTCCAGGCTGTTCAAAAACTTTCTGGTTGCCAACGGCACGCCGGAAGAGCAGATCATAGAGGTGGCGCTGGACAAAAAGGAATTCGACGATCTGCGCAACCCCGACAAGCTGTATGCATATATCATGGCGCGTATTGACGGCAGCCGTCAGTATTATATTTTTATTGATGAGATACAGCTTTCCTATCGGGTAAAAAAGCCGGGGATCGACGAAAGCATGGTGGCGCCGGAGGACCGCGACCTGATCTATACCACGTTTTACGACGTGCTGAACGACCTGATGGCCCGCCCCAATCTGGATATCTACGTGACCGGCAGCAATTCCAGAATGCTTTCAAAGGATATCGCCACCAATTTCCGGGACAGAGGCGTGGAGATCCGGCTTCATCCCCTCAGCTTTGCGGAGTATTATCCGGTCTCCGGCAAAGAAAAAGCGGATGCCTGGGAGGATTATCTGGTGTACGGCGGTATGCCGCTGGCTGTGCTGGAGCAGGAGGAACGGGAGAAAGAACGGTATCTGACCGATTTGTTCCGCAAGGTATATCTTGCGGATGTAGTAGAGCGGTACGGCGCGCAGGAGGAGTATGTGGAAAACCTTGCGGACGTGCTCTGCTCGGCCGTCGGTTCGCTGACCAACCCACTGAAGCTGGCCAATACGGTCAATTCGGTCTATCACGCGGGTACGACGGATAAAACCGTGAAAAAATATCTGGATATACTGGAGGACGCCTTCCTGTTCCGTTCGGCCAAGCGTTATGACGTGAAGGGAAAGGCGCACATGGGGTCGCCTCTCAAATACTACGCCGAGGACGTGGGGCTGCGCAACGCCCGCCTGAACTTCCGTCAGACGGAGGAAACGCATCTCATGGAGAACGTCATTTTCAACGAACTGATCCGCCGGGGGTATTCGGTGGACGTGGGTGTGGTGAATATCACCGATATTGTCAATGGAAAGAAAACCGAGAAACAGCACGAAATTGATTTCGTCGTCAATCTCGGCGACAGGAGAGTCTATATTCAATCCGCGTTCAGCATCGCCGATGAGGAAAAGCGGCAGCAGGAGATCAAACCGCTGATGAAAAGCGGGGACTTCTTCAAAAAGATCGTTGTCGTCGGCGGCAGTCAGAAAGCAAGAATGGATGAAAACGGGATCCAGTACGTGGGGGTCATTCCCTTTTTGCTGGATGAAAACAGCCTGAACGGCTGAATCGTTAATCGGATTGTGGCTTTTCAGAACGGCATTCGAGGTGTTTTTTCAATATAAGGTTAATATATTGTGACAAAGAGCGGTCGTCTTCCTCCGCTCTTTCTTTTATTTTTGTCAGAACGTCGCTGTCTATGGTGATGCTGATTTTTTCTTTTAACGGTTTCATGTTGGCATACCTCCTGACGCGAATTATACAATAATATGCGATATAATATTGACAAATCGTATAAAGTAGGATAAAATAACACCAAACAAAGCACCGCGGGAGGAAAACAGATGAATTTAATCGAAGAATTGTTTTACGGAAACATATGTCCATCGGACCAGGGATATCGTGACAACCCGGAAATCTATCAGTTGGGTCAAGAGCTGGTTGCGTTGGAGGAAGCGCTTGTCAAGACGTTTTCCGACGAGCAAAAAAGAATGTATGAAGATTTTATGAGTAAAGAGATTGCCCGGAACAGTATCGAAATAAAGGATAAATTTGTTTATGGTTTTCAGCTTGGCGTGCAGTTGCTGCTGGACGCCTCGCAAGCCATAAAAATATAAAAACAGCCTGACGTCGATGAAAAGCGGACGTCAGGCCAATTCATTTTTATCACGCGAACACGGTTTGCATCTCACGCTTCGCAGCGCGAAGCATATCATTCGCGTCAGCGAATATCACGTTTTGCGAAGCAAAACATATCATTGCAAGCGTTTACGCTTGCTCACACCCACCACATGGCGCCGGTGTCTTCGGTGATGAGCACGTCCTTCAGGAGGTTCACCGCCTTGGTCAGGCCCTCGTTCTGGCTCATGAGGCTGTCCTCGTGCTCAATGGAAAGCACGTGGTCGTAGCCCACCAGCCGCAGGTTGCTGACGATGTCCTTCCAGTACAGGGCGTCGTTGCCGTAGCCCACGGAACGGAAGATCCAGGAGCGGTGGATCTCGTCGGCGTAGGGCTTGGTGTCCAGCACGCCGGTGCGGGCGATGTTGTACTTGTCAAGGCGCGTATCCTTGGCGTGGACGTGGAAGATGGCGTCGCCCAGCGCCCGGATCACCGCCACGGGCTCCATGCCCTGCCAGATCAGGTGGCTGGGGTCGAAGTTGGCGCCGATCTCAGGGCCGACGGCCTCCCGCAGGCGCAGCAGGGTATCGGTGTTGTAGACGCAGAAGCCGGGATGCAGCTCCAGACCGATCTTGTTGACGCCGTGGGCCTTGGCGAAGGCGACCAGGTCCTTCCAGTAGGGGATCAGCACCTGGTTCCACTGCCAGTCGAGGATCTCCAGGAAGTCGTTGGGCCAGGGGCAGGTGACCCAGTTGGGATACTTGGCGCCCTCGTGGTCGCCGGGGCAGCCGGAGAAGGTGTTGATCTGGTCCAGCCCCATTTTTTCCGCCAGCAGAATGGTGTTGCGGATGGTCTTATCCGCGGCGGCCGCCTCTTCTTTATTGGGATGGACGGGGTTGGAATGGCAGCTGAGGGCGGAAACGCCCACGTTGTATTTCTTGAGCAGGGCGGTGAATTCGTTGAATTTCGCCTCGTCGTGCAGCAGGATCTCCGGGTCCGCGTGGGCGTTGCCGGGATAGCCGCCGCAGCCGATCTCCACCATCTCAATGCCCAGGGAGGTGAAGTATTTCAGGGCTTCTTCCAGCGAAAGGTTGCTGAGTAAGGTGGTAAATACGCCGAGTTTCATGGTGATTGTCTCCTATCGGTATTTGTGTGTTTTTTAATTGAATATTTTTTCAAATGACTGCCTCCAAAACGCG
>CAMJYF010000043.1 GCA_946409885.1 uncultured Clostridia bacterium
TCCAAAAATCGGAATCGCGTTGCGGGCGGCTGTGGGCAGCCGCGCTACCATTATATGCCTGCGGCGCGCCGTCCCAACAACTCGCCAAATCCCTATTTGCCGAAGTGGGAAAGTGGAGCGACTTCCGACTGCAACGGCGCAAAGCGCCGTTGCTACACCAGCAGCTCTTTCAGCCGCAGCTTGCGGTTTTTGGGGATGGCCTGGTTATCCAGGCATTTCCGGATGGCCCTGTTGTGCACTTCCGTATCCAGCAGGTGCTTTTCAAAATAGGGCAGCGCGTCCTCATACTGCTTTTCCAGCGCGGCTGCGTAAAAGGCCGGCAGGGCGGTTTTGATATCCGGCGTAACGTCGGTGATGGAATACACCATATCCAGCACCTGTGGGGTAAAGCCCTCGTCCATGAAATTGCGCGTCAGCATATTGACGGCAAAGCGCACGGTGAAGGACCGGTAAGAGATCAGCCACAGGCCGATCTCCTTCAGCAGCTCCCGCGAGTGGCGCGAGAACGCCTTGGGGGCAAGGATATCGCAGGTCTCCGCGCTGTCGATATAGGGCAAAAATTCCTCCGTCAGCTCCAGCGCGGAGGTGTACTTCCGCTTGGTGTTGATGAGAAACGCGTGCAGGTCGTTTTCCTCCGCGTAGCGGTGGGGGAGCAGGCGCAGGAACTCGGTCATTTTGGCCGTGCCGGTCAGCGACTGGGCGTACTGCTTCACTTCCCCGCGGGGGATCCCCAGCACGTCCTCCGGGGAAACTGTGCCGAAGCAGGAAACGCGCGGCTCCCGCCGGCGGCCGCCCAGTTCCGTCAGCGCGGCGCGGATCTCCTTTTCCACCTGAATGGGGAAGGGCTTTTTGGGCACGTGGGCCATTTTGGCCTTGACGGTATCGTAGATCTTGATATGCTCCGCCGGGTCCATGCCGTTTTGCAGATAGTTCAGCAGCAGCATCGCCGAGCCGTCGGCGTCGCTGCCCGCATTGTGGTGATTCAGTTCTATATGAAGCGCCTCGCACATGGTGTCAAGGCGGTGATTTTCCAGATCCGGATAGCAGACGTTGCCCATCATCAGCGTGCACAGGCATTTTACCGTGGGGGTCCACTCAATGCCGTAGGAGCTCAGGCAGTTGGACAGCACATACAGGTCGCCCTGCACGCTGTGCGCCACCAGGATTTCGTCGGTCAGCAGGTCTTTGATGTCGTCCCAGATCTCCGGGAAGGTGGGCTTGTCCGCCACCAGCGCCGCGTTGATGCCGGTCAGCTCCGCCGCGTAGGGGTCAAAGCGGCATTCGGGATTCACAAGGGAGTAGTACCGCCTGACGATGGCGCCGCCTTCGATCACGGAAATGCCGATGGCGCTGATCCTGTCGCCGAACCGGTTGGGCATTTCCAGATCAAACGCTACATATCTCTCCGTAAACACCCCTCCTGTCTGTTTTTCAATTTCAGTATTATATAGTTTACAGTATTTTGCGAAGGATGTCAACTTTCCGCGGAATTTTTACAAAAATATCCTGGGGGAATCTAAGGGCCTTCCGGCAGACGCCCGCTTCCTTTGCACCCTTTTTCAGATAGCCTCCGTCGAAAAAGAGGTGCGGCGGCGTTCGGCCCGGCGCCGCCATGCAATTTACACTTGCCTTTTCAACAAATTCATGTTATGATTCTGACAAAGAGACAGGGGGATGGATATGAGCAAGGCAAAGCGCTTTATTGATAAGATCTGGTACGGCACCGGGGCCATCGGGCTGGACCTGAGCTACGGCATGTTTTACAGCTTTTTGAACAAGTATCTGACGGACGTGCTGAAGCTGAAGGCCAACTTCCTGCTGATTTTGACGCCCATCGCCCGCATCTGGGACGGGATCAACGACCCCATGATGGGCACCATTGTGGATAACACCCACACCCGAATGGGCAAGTACCGCCCGTGGATTTTGCGGGGGGCGCTGATGAACGCCGTGGTGCTGGCGCTGCTGTTCAACAACCCGGGCATTCCGGCAAGCGGGCCGTGGATCTACGTGTATATCGCGGTGCTGTACATCGGCTGGGGCATGACCAACACGCTGGCGGATATCCCCTACTGGTCCATGGTGCCCTCCTTTACCACCGACCCCAAGGAGCGTTCGCTGATCGCCACCATTGCCCGGACCTTTTCCGGCCTGGGGCAGGGCATCATCACCATCGGCGCGCCGCTGGCCATGAAGTATATCAGCGTGACGGAGGCGGTCAACGACAAGGGGGAGCTGGTAAAGGCGTGGGATACCCGCAGCTTTTCCGTCATTTCCCTGATCGCGGCGGCGGGGCTGATTTTCTTCGCCTGCCTTTCCGTGTTCAAGACCAGGGAGACGGTGTTCACCGAGGCCAAAGAGAAATTCTCTTTTAAAAAGATCGTCAACATCGCCAAACAGAACGACCAGCTGCGGGTGTTCATGCTGTTCGCCATGATCTCCAACGCGGGCTTTTACATGATCTCCGGCGTGGGCGTGTATTTCTTTGACGTGTGCGTGGGCGACGCCAGCCGCCAGGGCTTGTTCAACACCTTCGGCGCGGCGGGCTCCATCCTGGGCCTGCTGGTCATTCCCATCGGCCTGAAGTTCACCACCCGCAGGCGCACCTATCAGTTTTCGCTGGGGCTGGCGGCCTTTGGCTTTATCGGCATGCTGCTGGGGGCGAAGGTCTTCGATTCCCTGCTGGTGCTGAACGTGTTCAACCTGCTGGCCCAGATCGGCACCGCGGCCATGTTCGTGTCACAGACCGTATTTCTGGCGGATATCGTGGACTACGGCGAGGTGAAGATGGGCTTCCGGGCGGAATCCGTCACCTTTTCCATGAAGGGCTTTTTGCAGAAGATGGCCTACACCCTGCAGACCGTGATCCTCTACGCCGGTATGCTCATCAGCGGCTACGACGAATCCCTCCACGGGGCCAACAGCGCGGGCGTAAAGGCCTCCTTTGACCTGATGATGCTGGTCATCCCGGCGTTGTTCATGCTGCTGTCTCTTCTGATCTTCACCACCCGCTTCAAGCTGCACGGTAAATACATGGAGGATATCACCGCCAAGGTGAACGCCGCGCGGGAGCGCCGCCTGGCGGAAAGCGGCGGGGAGGCAGCCCAATGACGGAAACCATGGAAAAGACAAACGCTCCCGTCTACTACGCGGGGCGGGGCGGCTTTCGGGGGTTCACGGGCAACGGGCTGAAGCTGTTCGCCATGGCCGTGATGCTCATCGACCACCTGGCCTACGCGTGGCATATCGACGACGTGAGCCTGCCCGTCTACTCTGTCATGCGGCTCATCGGCCGGTTCGCCTTTCCTGTTTTTGCCTATATGATTGCCGTGGGGGCGCGGCACACCCACGATATCAGAAAGTATCTGCTGCGGCTGTTCGCCTTCGCGCTGGTTTCCGAGATCCCCTTTGACCTGGCCTTTAACATCACCGGGCCGGGCCTTCCGGTGGAAAGCTCCTACCAGAACGTGTTTTTCACGCTGTTTCTGGGGCTGCTGTCGCTGGCGGCGCTGCGGTGGTTCCAGGATCGGCTGGGGCGGTGGTATATGGTCCCCGCCGTGGCGGTGCAGCTGCTTTGTATGCTTGCCGCGGAGTTCCTGAATACGGATTACGCCTCCGCGGGCGTGCTGAGTATCTTTCTGTTCTACGTGTTTGCGGATAAAAAGCAGGCGGTCCGCGCGCCGGGTTTCGCGCTGGCCATTTTCGCGGCGGCGCTGGACCTGATGGCGATCCCCTACGCCCTGCCCGTCGGCGACTGGCGCGCGGTGGTCAACATGGCGGAGGTGCCCGCCCTGATGGCGCTGCCCCTGATTCTGCTGCACAACGGCCAGCGGGGCACAAAAATGAACAAGTGGGTGTTTTACGCCTTTTACCCAGGCCACCTGCTGATTTTGTTCCTGCTGCGGCTGGCCATCGGCAGGCTGGGATAACAGACAATTGAACCCGCGTTCATCGGAGGGTTGATGATTCTGAAGAAATGATCGACCGGATAAGATGTCAGGCTGAGACGCCTGGGTCTTACCCGGTCTGTTTTGTTGGAGGAGAAATATGCGCAAAGAAAATGATTTTACCTGCGGCAGGATCCTGCTGCCCCTGCTGCGGTTTATGCTTCCCGTCTTTTTCGCCATGCTGCTGCAGGCGATGTACGGCGCGGTGGATCTGCTGATCGTGGGGCAGTTTGCCCTGTCGCTGGACGTATCCGCCGTCTCCACCGGGTCGCAGATGATGATGACCGTCACGGGGCTGGTGGTCAGCTTTGCCATGGGCGCCACCATCCTGCTGGGGCAGCGCATCGGCGAGGGCCGCGGCCGCGAAGGGGGGCAGGTGGTAGGCGGCAGCATCTGCCTGTTCGGCCTGATCGCGCTGGTGTTCACGGGGCTGCTTCCGGTGCTGGCGGGCCCCCTCAGCCGGGTGATGAACGCGCCGGAGGAGGCCTTTTCGGCCACCGTTTCCTATATCCGCATCTGCGGCTTCGGCTCGGTTTTTATCATCGCCTATAACCTGATCGGCAGCATTTTCCGGGGCATCGGCGATTCCCGTACCCCGCTGATCACGGTGCTGATCGCCTGCGTGTGCAATATCGCCGGGGACCTGCTGCTGGTGGCCGTGCTGCATATGGGAACGGCGGGGGCGGCGCTGGCCACGGTGGCGGCGCAGGGCGTCAGCGTGGGGATCTCCCTTTTGCTGCTGCGCAAAAGGCACCTGCCGTTTCAGTTCACCCGGGCGGATATCCGCTTCCACCGCGGGGTCATCCGGCGGGTGACAGGTCTGGGCCTGCCCATCGCCCTGCAGGATCTGCTGGTGGGCGTCTCCTTTCTGGTGCTGCTGGCCATCGTCAACAGGCTGGGGCTGACCCCCTCCGCCGGGGTTGGCGTGGCGGAACGGGTATGCGGGTTCATCATGCTGATCCCCTCCGCCTTTATGCAGGCCATGGCGGCCTTTGTGGCGCAGAATATCGGCGCGGGCCGGTACGACCGGGCCAAACGGGCGCTGGGCTGCGCCATCGGCGTTTCCATGCTGCCGGCGGCGGCCATGTTCGTGCTGACGTTCTGGTGGGGGGATCTGCTGTCCGGCGTGTTTTCCAGGGATCCGGCGGTGATCGCCGCCAGCGCGGACTACCTGAAGGCCTACGCCATCGACTGCCTGCTGACCTGCTTCCTGTTCTGCTTTATCGGCTTTTTCAACGGCGTGGGCAGCACCGGATTCGTCATGGCCCAGGGGATCGCCGGCGCGTTCCTCGTCCGCGTGCCCGTGGCCTTTCTGATGAGCCGTGAAACGCCCGTCTCCATGTTCCACGTCGGCCTGGCCACCCCCTGTTCCACCGTGGTGCAGGTGCTGCTGTGCCTGGTCTGCCTTGCCGTGACGAACAAACGGTACGGGGCGGACGGCCGTCCGTCGGCAGCGGTCCGCTGACGCGCGGGCCGCCGTCAGAAACGCCGCTTTCTCTTTGTATGTCACAGGATCGTCCGGAGGATTTCCGGCGGCCGGACCTGCCGAAACGGGAAGGGGGCAGGCGATGGGGCGCGGCGCGAAAAACCGCAAGGTTGATTTCCCCGCGGAGGTGTGGTACAATAGCGGGGAACCGTTGCCGCGGCGGTCGCCATTGCCCCGGCAAAAAAAAGAAGACGGAGCGTTTACCATGCAGTCCATCCGGGAAATATTCAAAATCGGCCGCGGGCCCTCCTCCTCCCACACCATGGGGCCGGAGCGGGCCTGCGCGTCCATGAAAAACCAGTACAAAACCGCCACCGCGTTTGAGGTGACGCTGTACGGCTCGCTGGCCAAAACAGGGGAGGGGCACCGGACCGACTACGCCATCCGGCAGACCTTCGGCGAGATTCCCTGCCACATTGTCAAAAACACCCAAAAGACCGACCTGCCCCATCCCAATACCCTGGAGATCGTGGCCCTGCAAAATGGCCATGAGCTGGCGCGGCAGACCTTTTTAAGCGTGGGCGGCGGCGATATCCGTCTGGCGGGGGAGGAGCGCGCCGTCGGCAAGGCGGAGGTGTACCCCGAATCCTCCTTTACCGCCATCCGCGCCCTGTGCGAGGAGGGGGGCGTCCCTCTGGCCGCCTACGTCTACCGGAACGAGGACGGCGGCCTGCGCCGCTACCTGAACGAGGTGTGGGAGCAGATGAAGGCCACCGTGCGCAAGGGCCTGCATACCGAGGGCGTGCTGCCCGGCGGGCTGAACGTGAAGCGCCGCGCCATGGAGCTGCGCCAGACCGGCCGGCGGGAGCACAACCTGATCAAAAAAGAAAACTTTCTTATCTCCGCCTACGCCTACGCCGCCTGCGAGGAAAACGCGGCGGGGGAGCGCATGGTCACCGCCCCCACCTGCGGCGCCAGCGGCGTGGTGCCCGCCGTGCTGTACTACGAAAAAGAGATGTTCGGCTACGACCGGGATGAGCTGGTGGACGCGCTAGCCGTGGCGGGGCTGATCGGTCAGCTCATCAAAACCAACGCCTCCGTTTCGGGGGCGGAGGCGGGCTGCCAGGCGGAGGTGGGTTCCGCCTGCGCCATGGCGGCGGGGGCGCTGGCCGCCCTGCACGGCAGAAGCATCGCGGAGACAGAGGCCGCGGCGGAAATGGCCATGGAGCACTGCCTGGGCATGACCTGCGACCCCGTGGGCGGGCTGGTGCAGATCCCCTGCATCGAGCGCAACGCCGTGGCCGCCATGAAGGCCTATAACGCCGCCTCCCTGGCGGAGGTGGTCTATGACAACCGGAAGATTTCCTTTGACATGGTGGTGCGCACCATGTACGAAACGGGGCGGGATCTCTCCTCCCGCTACCGCGAAACCGCCGACGGCGGCCTTGCCAAGCTGTACGCGGAGCAGTGATTTCCGGATCGGCTGAATCCAGTCGCCAGTCGTCAGTCGTCAGAAGTCCTCCGGACGGGCCTGTGGATGATGAAGGGAGAACAACTCTTTCCGGCGACTGGCGACAAGCCCCGCAAAACGTGACGAACCAAAAAACTGCCGCGGTCCGCATTCCGTTGACCGCAGCAGTTCTTTTTTTGATGGATGATCGACGTCCGCCGTCCGTCATTCGTCGGCGGTCAGGTCCGCCAAAGTGGAAGCGCCGGTTTCATACCCTACGGAGGTGCGCAGGATCCAGCGGGCGTCCTCCGCGCTGATCTCGCCGTCAAAGTCTACGTCGGCGGCCAGCCTGGCGTTTTCGTCCTTCAGCGGCTCCTTGCTCACGCAGGCCCGCAGGATAATGCGCGCGTCGATGGCGGTGACGGCGCCGTCGCCGTCCACGTCGCCGGGCATAATGACCGTCAGGATATCCTTTTCAGGGACGCTGTCCTGTCCCTTGGGGGTCAGCCGCTTGCCGGTGGCGGAAGCGGGCTTTCCGTCCGCCTCATACCCCGGGAACGCGTCCAGCAGGGCTTCCTCCGTCATGCCGGAGGAGACGTACACTCTGCCGTCCTCCTTCAGTACAAGGCCTTCCGCCTCCACGGGGGCTTCCGGGTCCAGCTTCTCCTTCACGTCCTTGCGGTTCACTTCGCCGCAGTTGACGCATTTGTACTTGGTAAAGCCGTAGCTGCGCTCGCCGGGTTCCACGGTTTCCACCGTGTACACATGGGGCAGCATGGATTCGTATTCGGTAAAGGTGTAATCGCAGTCCGCGCAGACATAGACTCTTTCGCCCCGGGCGGTGCAGCTGGCGGCGGTTTCGGAAACGACGGAGGTGTTGTGGTGGACCGTTTCGATCTTCCACAGCTGGCTGGCGGACCCGTTGAAATCGCTGAGGGCCACGTGACCGTTGCTTCCGGCCGTCAGGGCCTTGGCGGGCTGGGCCTCGCTGCGGATCACGTAGCCGCCGGCGGCCACCTCAAACAGCCAGCCCTCCTGCGGGTTGCCGTTCACGGGGATGGTCAGCGCCGCGCCCTTTTCGCCCTGCTTCACTTCCGCCGTCAGAAAATCGCGGTGGGCGGCGGTCAGGGTGAACAGCGCCTGTCCTTCCTTGGGGGCGGTGCGGCTGAGGTACAGGCCGGTGGCGGAGCTGCTGATAAAGTAGCTGCCCGCGTCAACGGTGTTGAACACGGCGGCGGAACCGCCGTTCATGATCTTATCGTAGTTGTCGGCGTGATAGGCGCCGTAGAGCTTCCAGCCGCTTTTGGGGAAGGCCCGGTTATAGCACACCACGTTGGTGGAATCGCCGTTGCTGTCGAACACGTAGTAGTTGTCGGCGTCCTCCCACAGATAAATGGCGGAATGTCTGCCGTTGTTCAGCTTGATAAAATCGCCCAGCACGGGGCTGTCGGTCTTTTTCAGGTTCCAGTAGGCCTCGCCGAAGGTATAGTAGAAAACGTAGTCGGCAAAGGAGCGGCAGGACCAGCTTTCGTTTTTCAGCTGGGCGTAGACCTCCGCGCCGGAGGGCAGGCCGCCCCGGGCCGGGATGAGGGAAAGGCGGCAGTTGTCGTTCTGGCGGGACCGGCAGATCTGCCCGTCGGCGGTGAAGTAGGAGCCGTTGGGGTAGACCGCCCTGATTTCGTCCAGCTTCTTCTGGACGCCGTTGACCGCGGCCCTCGCGGGGAGGGCGAAGGGGATGACCGCCGCGGCGATGGTGACGGCGATGACCGCCGCGATAAAGGGTTTGATATATTTCATGTAAACCGTAACTCCTGCTGAAAAATCTTTGTTATTCTACCGCATAACGCGGGTGCTGTCAAGCGGAATGGGTTCATTTTAGGATAATATTGTTAAAAAAGCCTTAAAAAAAGCGGGGTTGACACGGGCGGCGCGGTATACTATGATACATGTGAAAAAAACTGTCCGCTTGACGGAAAGAGGGGTTTGATATGCCAATGAAGAAAAACGCCGACCGGTTCGGCCGGACGGATATCATCTACCGGGACGTGACCGAAGCGCCCTTCCGGGTGCACGGGCTGCTGCGGGAGAACGGACGGTTCGTCCGTCTGCCGGAGGCGGTGGCGCGGGCCGCCAACGAGGGCGTGGCGGCGCTGTTCGCCAATACGGCGGGCGGCCGGGTCCGCTTTG
>CAMJYF010000044.1 GCA_946409885.1 uncultured Clostridia bacterium
AGATATTGAATGTAGCAGCGCGCCATGCGAAGAGCAGAGACTGATATACCGCGCTGCCCTCATTCTTTTCCACCGTAGGTTTATAAGGGCTTATATAATCATAAAGCATATACTGATAGGATGAATAAGTCTGCTTAAACCAGGCCGTAAAAATATCATAGCCTCTGTTGACGGCTTCCTCTTCCGACATTGCGTAAGAGGAAGAAGAAAAGATCGTCACCAGACAGACAAGGGAAAGCAACAGAGAAATCAGAACACGGGCTGTTTTTTTCATGGATATCCTCCGTAAAATCGATTTGCGCCGGTACAACCGACACAAACCAGTATTTTCATATATTTTAAATCATATCACAAATAGAACCGTATTACAATCGTTTTTATGGTTTCATCACAGGTTTTTGCGGGATTTGACATCAACAAAGCGGCGTTGTCGGGGTAACCCTGCAGGGGCGGGCATTGACCGCCCGAAAATACTGTCAGTCTTCGGCTTGTTTGATAAAACAGGACAATTTCATCATAAAAAAAGGACCCCTGAACGTTATCCGGTTCAGGGATCCCTGTCTGAAGGGCCGCAGCGGCCCCCGTTGGACGACGGGGCGGACGCGGCGGCGCGGTGTATTTATGACGCTTACAGGTTTTCGCGGAAGAAGACCTCCAGCTCGGTCTTATCGAGGCTCTTGCGGGCGCACAGCAGGTCGGTAAGGGCGTTCAGCACGGCGCGGTGGCCACTGATCATCTGAGCGGTGCGCGCGAACTGCTCCTGCATCAGCTTTTCGCAGTCCTCATCCGTACCGGCGGTGTAAAGCTTGTCCCCCATGGCGAAATCGTTCAACGCCCGCTTGATCAGATGCCTGGCGTTGGTGATATCGCTGGAAGCGCCGGTGTTCAGCCCGGCGTCTTTGCCGTAGACCTCGATTTCCGCGGCGCGCCCTGCCAGGGCGGTGCAGACGCGGTTCATCAGCTCCCCGTAGGTGGAGGTAGGCTTTTTCTCGTCGTGAGAGTACTCCATAAAGCCGCCGAAATGATCCCGGGACACCACCGTAAGGAAGGCGGGCGTTTCGCCCAGCAGTCTGGCAATGAGGGCGTGGCCGGCTTCGTGACAGGCGGTCTCCCGCAGGAAAGCGGGATCCAGCTCGTTTACCTCGCCGAACCGGAAGGAATTCAGCGCTTCCATCAGCTCGGCCCCGGTGGCCTCCTTGTCCTCGCAGGCCCGCAGGAACATATCCACCACCACGGTGAGATCCGCGTTGCTCATGCCGGAGCTGCGCTCCGCCAGGTTGCGGACGATGGCTTCGTGATCCGGGCCGAAATCCACGCCGTGGCGGGACAGGGTAAGCTGCAGCAGACGGAAGCGGTCCTCCGCGTCCGGCAGATCCACGTAGATCTTGCGGTCGAAACGGCGGACAAAAGCCGGGTCCAGCACCCGCGGCCCGTCGCCGGACACCTGATAGTTGGTGGCCGCCAGAACAAAGACCGGGCGGCGGTCGTCGGTGGAAAAGCCGTCCATCTCCGCAATAAAGGCGTTCAGGGTATCCTCGTTGTGGGCGGTATTGCTGGAACCGGTGCGGACGCGGGCGATGGCGTCCACCTCATCGATGAAGATCACCGACGGCGCGTAACGCCTGGCGCGCCGGAACAGCTCGCGCACGTTGCGTTCGCTTTCGCCCACCAGGGACCCGAACAGGGTGGTGGCGGTAAGGGGCAGGAAGGCGGCCTTTGCCTCGTTGGCCAGCGCCTTGGCCAGCATGGTTTTGCCGGTGCCGGGCGGGCCGTACAGCAGCACGCCGCGGGGCACCTTTTTGCCCTCCAGCAGCAGCTGGCGGGGATCCGCCACAAACTTGCAGAAGCCCTGCAGCTCCTTTTTGGCCTCCTTGCAGCCGATCACGTCGTCAAAGGTGACGCCGTTCTTATCGCCGGTTTTGGTGATGACGCCGTCATCTGAGGAAGCCGTGGCGTAGCTGAGGGACAGCTGATCGAACGCCACCGCGACGGTGGATTCATCCACGGTGTACTGCGAGCAGTTATAGGACAGGTACTTGCCGGAGCGGCCCAGCTGGAACGTGTTGTTGTTGACCAGCGCGCTGAAGGAGAGCGTTTCCAGCTGCTCCCTTACCTTTTCCGGCGCTTCCGGATCAAATTCCACCACACCGCGGCCGCCGTTGGCCAGCAGCGTGGAGAAGGCGGCGCTGCCCTTGCCGCGCACGTCCAGGAAATAGACGGGCACGTCGGGGTAATACTCTTTCAGGTAACGGAACAGATCCATGCCTTCCGCGTCCACGTCCTCTATGTCGTTGGGAATGCGTTCCATGGTGCGGGCGCCGGCGAGGGGATCCAGCAGGATATAATCCACCACGCCTCTGGCGCGGCGCTTCATGCCGTCGGGATCGCTGAAGTAATCATACTGCGCATCCGCGCCGTCTATCACAGGGCGGAGCCGATCGATGACGTAGGGATCGGCAAAGACCGGCACCTGGGCGGCCCCGTGGCCTTCAAACAGGGTTTTGACCTCCTGCTCACAGCGGTCCGGTTCCACGGTGATGGTAACGCGCTTCAGCTGGTTGACGCCGTCCCCGGCGCTGCGGTAGGCCTGCATGACCACGTCCTGCAGCTCCTTGACGATCATGTTCTTCGCCGTGCCGCGCAGCGACCTGGCGTCCGCCGTGCCGCCGGTGGAATATAGCACCAGCGCGGCCAGCTGATCGGGATCATAGGCAACCTCCACGCCGTAGGCATCCCGGAAGAAGCCGATCTGTTTTTCCAGCTCGCTGCGGACGATCTGCATCAGGGAGAAGGGCTCCAGGTGATTGAAGAGGATCACGTGGCCGTTGGCGAAACGGGTGGTGATGCACGCCGGGAAGAAGGGCTCGTCATTGGTACCGGGCTTGATATCGGTGCGCAGGGCCTCCAGAATCGTGCTGCGCGAAACGTGGGAGAGATCCACCACGGTGGGGTCGTCGTACAGGCTGCTGCCGGCGTTGGTGGTGATAAAGATGATGGTATCCCGGAAGGAGACCTCTTTGTTGGTCTTCATATCCATCAAAGTGCCCGGCTCCAGGATCTGCAGGAACAGATGGATGGTATTGAGATGCGCCTTTTCGATCTCATCAAAGATGATAACGCCCCTGGGATTTTTGCGCACGTAGGAGGTGACCACCGCGGGGCTGCCGTGTTCGCCGTTGAATTTGTCGTTGGCGAGATTGCCGGAATACTCGCTCATATCCACCACCAGCGGTTCGCAGTCGAACTGCTCCGCGCAAAGGCGGGCCAGGTACGTTTTGCCCACGCCGGAGGGGCCCACGAACAGGAACGAAGCCAGCGGGCCGCTGCGCTTTTCGTTCATCCGGTTGAACGCGTCGCATTCAAAGATGGTCTGCACCACCTCTTCCACGGCGTGCCGCTGCCCGAAGACCTTTTGCAGCAGCGTCGTTTTCAGCTGGCTGATGCGCTTGGCTTCCTCGGCCAGGTCTTTGCCCGCCTCCGGGGCGGCCTCCCGGGCGGGAGAGTTCTTTTCTTCCCGCGGCGCGTTGTTTTCCGCTTCCTGCGGCAGCTCGCTTTCTTTCTGCGGGGCAGTTTCCGCCGCTGGCGTGTTCGGCTCCGCAGGCCGCGCGATTTCCGGTTCCGACAGGCCTTTCAGGGCGGCGCGGAACCACTCCTTGTCAGCGACCTGGTCCGCATGCTTCATCTGCAGCGACTCAAAATCCGAGGACTGCATCTCAGCGGAGGAGATGATGAAGCTTTTGGCGTCCGTGCCAAGGGAGTCGATCAGCGCCTGCACTTCCGCCACAGCGGCGGCGTCGTTCTCTGCAAAGGGCAGGTAGAAAAACGCCTGAAAGCTGCTGCGCTTTTCCAGAGCCAGATCGCCGTGCTTCTGCTGCAGCAGGCCTCGCAGATCCTCCCAGAAAGAACGGCCGGATCTGTTGTAGTTATACAGAACATCCGGTGAACGGGAAAAAACGGTCAGTTTAATACATCTCATAGACAAACCTCCATCGAAAAAACCCCGGAACTAACGTCCCGGGATTGGGAATAACTGTACGGCAGGAGGCGCGGCCTCCCGGTCGGTTCAAAAACAGCGCGCCGGCTCTCAGGCGTAGATGGCACGCATGATGCTCGGCTTGGCTTCTTTGATGATGGAAGCGGTGCGGTAAACCAGCTCCAACAGCTCCTCGCCCGCGTTTTCCGAGGAAACGATGGCGTCGTCCTCGATCATCACATCGTTGTCGCCGTCCACATAGAACTTGACCCATCTGAACTTCATATTCAGCTGGTTGCAGACGTAGATCACGTCCGCGATCTTGTCGTCCGGGCAATTCTCAAGAACGGTGCGCAGCGCCGGATGGGTGCCGTCGTCGTCGTTGTCCAAGACAACGTTGGTGGAATAGCCGTCAAAGGGTACGCGGATGATCACTTTGTCCTCCCTTTCTGAGACGGTATAGTGAACGTTGACAGCGTCCATCTTTGCGACAAACAGTTCAGCACAGATGTTCATAGTTTACTCCCTCCAAAGCAAATAACTATTTTGAGAATATTATACTTTTTTTTACATATAATTGTCAAGTCATTTATCATTTTTTCCGACCGTCTGACGAAAAATGTCGTTCCGGGGCGGACGAGATTTTCAGGCCGGCCAGCGGGGCGCGGTCAGGCGGTTCCCGCCGGGCCGACGGCCAGCGTGAGGATCTCAAAGGGGGCGTAGGACAGCTCCCGCGCGGTGAAAAGCGGCCGCTCCAGCAGGTCGCAGACGGCGACCTCCTCCGGCAGGGAGATGACGCCGCAGTCGCCGGTCTGTTCCACCAGCCGCAGGATGATCCTTTCCCCGTCCTCAGAAAGCTTGGCCGCCTGCAGGTACAGGCTCCCCTCCTCCGCCAGCGCCGCCAGCACCGGCGGCACGGACAGGCCGCCGCAGGGAACAAGCGGGGCGTTGTAACAGCACGCCTGCCGCTGCACGCCGCAGTGGTTGAAGTTTTGCGCCAGAGGAACGATACGGTAGCAGAAATTGTGCCGCCCCAGATCCGATTGGGGATCGGGCCGTTCCGTGGCCCGCAGCAGCGAGAGGGAAACGCCCCGCCGGGTAATGCCCACGCCGTATTTGCCGTCGTTCAGCACAGCCAGGCCCCGCTGTTCCGCGTCCAGCACGAACCATTTGTGGGAGCAGCACTCAAACCGGGCCTGCTCCCAGGAGGTGTTCTTCTGGGTGGGGCGGCGGAGGAACCCGGCGGAGGTATCGCAGACCACGGATTTTGCCAGCAGCGCCGTGCCGAAATCCGCCTTCAGCAGCTTGTGGCTCTCGTGCCAGTCCGCGACCACCTCCACGTCGACGGCCGCCGTATCCCGGAACAGGCGGATGATGCGGGTGATCCGGCTGCGGTCCGTCTCCTGCGTCACGGTGAACTCCGCCGCCTCCGGCGTCAGTGCCGTCAGGCGCAGGGGTTCTGTCAGGCGCAGGGGGCGCTCGTTGTTTTCATAGTCCGGCAGGATATCCCAGGCGTCGTACATGCCGGGCTTGTCGTCGTACAGCCGCAGGGCGTTGCAGGAAGCCCCCGCGTACTCCGCCCCGGCGTACCGCAGGGAGCGGAGGGAACCGTCCGGCTCGAAGACGATCCGGCAGCCCCCGGTAATCAGGGCGTCGCCGTCCCGCCGCAGCCAGTCCGTGTCCGGCGGGACGGGCTGTTCCGTAATCTCGCCGAAGGGCGCGGCGGAAACGCGGGCAAAGCGGCCGCGCACCCCCTTGCGCACAAAGGGGCCGTTGGCGTCGGGCAGCAGCTCCCAGCCCTCCCGGGCAAAGCCCGTCAGGTTGGCCAGGGGTTTTCCGCCGCCGACGATCTCCCGCAGTCCTTCCTCCACCTGCGCTAGATCGTTCGCCGCGTCCTCATACACCGGCGTGATGTGGCTGCCGGGCAGGATATCGTGGAACTGCTGCAGCAGAAAGCGCTTGTACAGGCCGCGCAGGCGGTCCACCGGGTAGGGGCCGCGGTTTTCCCCGAACAGAGAAACCAGCTCCGCCGCGCGGAACTGTTCCTCCAGCTCCCGGTTGTATTTTTTCAGCCGGGCCTTGGTGGTAAAGGTGCCCCGGTGCATTTCCAGATACAGCTCCCCGTCCCACACGGGCAGGGGCTTGTCCTCCGTAAAATTCTCGTGCAAAAACGCTTTGGCGGTCATGTGGCGGGTCTCCGGCAGCACGCTCAGCTTTTGGAAGCGCCGCATCAGCTCGATCATTTCCTCCGTGGCGCCGCTGCCGCCGTCACCGTAGCCGAACATCTGCAGCGTCCAGGCGCCGGAATCCTTTTCCTGGAACTGCTCCCAGTTTTCCGCCACCTGGCTGGGCTCGTTCCAGGAGATGAAGTGGGTGGGCGGCACACAGGCGAACACCTCCGTGCCGTCCAGGCCGCGCCAGCGGAAGTTGTTGTGGGGAAAGCGGTTGGTGTCGTTCCAGGTGCTCATTTTGTTGGAGACAAAGTAATCCACGCCGCTCTTTTTCAGGATCTGGGGCAGAATGCAGGAGTTGCCGAACACGTCCGGCAGCCAGCAGCTGTCCACGGTAAAACCGAAGTTCTCCTGCCAGAACCGCTGGCCGTAAAGGCACTGGCGGATCAGGCTTTCGGCGTTGGGGATATTGCAGTCCGGCTCCACGTACATGGCGCCCACCGGCTCAAACCGGCCCGCCGCCACCTTTTCCTTCAGCTCCGCGAACACCTCCGGGTAATAGTCCTTTAAGGTCTCGTACAGATAGGGCTGGGTGTGGCAGTAGGTAAAGCCGGGGTATTTGTCCATCAGCCGCATCTGGATGAGCACGGTGCGCAGGTTTTTCTGCACCGTGTGGATGCGCCGCCAGTAGTAGGCGATATCCAGATGGGAGTGGGCCACCAGCGCCACGCCGCCGCTGCCCTTCCAGGTTTTGTCCCCGTAGATATGCGCCTCGATATACGCCGCCGCGGCGCGGAGGTCCTGCGGGCGGATCTGCTCAAAATCGATGAGGTTGAGGGCCTGATTCGTCTCGCGCGACACAAAGGCCCGGTACTCCGGGTCGAATACCTCCGCCGTGGAAAGGTCGGTCAGCAGCTCCAGATCGTAGCACAGCGACTGCGCCGTTTCGTTGACGTTGCACAGAAAAATGCCGTCGAACACCTGCCGGCAGCCGCGCTTTGCCATGGTCTCCGGGTTGCGCTCGTCATCCGGCTTGGACCGGTTGAAGCCCAGCATTTCCACTTGCAGCGGGCCACCGCCCCGGTAGGCGGAGACCTCCACGGCCGTGCGGTTGGGGTCGAACCCCCCGGCGTATCTGCCGTTGACCTTGACGATCACCTCGGAGGTGGTCTCAAAATACAGGTACAGGGGGCGGCGGGGATCAAAGCCGCCGTCGTCCGCCTCCAATTCAAAAAAGACGCTGCCGTCCGGGGTGTAGAACAGGTCGCCGGGACGCAGCTCGTAAGGTGTTTCGTCATAAAACGCGAAATCGTTTTCCCCCGTCTGGCGGGCGTTGCGGATCATCACCGGCCCCACGGGACGGCGGTTTTCATAAATCAGCCGCCGCAGCCAGCCGTACCGCAGCGAGTTGTATTCCTCCGGGCGCATACTGCGCCGCTGCACCTTTACGTGCGCCATACCGTACCCTCCTTATGTATCCCAGAAAAACGGCTTCTGCCGCCGGGCGGCGAACACGGCCGTTACGCCGGTATCCGCCAGCAGCTTTTCCCCGCACCACAGCAGGCAGCGGTCTGCGATGTGGCATTTGGAGCACTCGCCCCGCAGCGTGACGGCAACCGTGGCCCCGTCATAATCATCAAACACCAGCTCGCCGCCGTCGCCCCGCAGCAGCGGGCGCAGCGTATGCTCCACATAGTCCCGCATCTGTCCCGCGTCAAATTGCGCCATCCGTATCCCTCCGTTTGTTGACATTACGGAAAGATTGTAGCAGACGGGCGCGGCGTTTGCAAGGGGGTTGGGGGATTTTTTCCCGACGCGCCGCAGGCGTATAACGTAGATAATATGCAAGGGCGCGCTGCCTGTTTGTCGTGCGAAAAAAAATATCATTTCCCTATTTATCTTTTCTTTTTTCCGTGGTATAATAAATTGTTAATACTATATTTATGAAACGATTCGGAGCGTATTATGTTTGTAGATTCCGCGAATATCAAAATCAAGGCGGGCAACGGCGGCAACGGGGCCGTGGCGTTCCGCCGGGAAAAATACGTGGCCAGCGGCGGGCCGGACGGCGGCGACGGCGGCAAGGGCGGCGACATCATTTTTATGGCGGACGACCATCTGGCCACCCTGTCCGATTTCCGCTATAAGCGCAAATACACCGCCGAAAACGGCGCGGACGGCTCCGGCAGCCACAAGACCGGCAAAAAGGGGAAGGACCTTGTCATCCGCGTGCCCCGGGGCACGATCATCAAAGAGGCCGAAAGCGGCGCGGTGCTGGCGGACGTATCCACGGACGAGCCCTTTATCTGCGCCAAGGGCGGCAAGGGCGGCTGGGGCAACCAGCACTTTGCCACCCCCACCCGGCAGGCACCCCGCTTTGCCCGGGACGGCTACCCCGGCGAGGAGTGGGATATCATTCTGGAATTGAAGCTGCTGGCGGACGTGGGTCTGCTGGGCTTTCCCAACGTGGGCAAAAGCACGCTGATCTCCGTGGTCAGCGAGGCCAAGCCCATCATCGCGGATTACCACTTCACCACCATCACCCCCGTGCTGGGCGTGGTGCGAATGGGGCCGGAGAGTAGCTTTGTAATGGCGGATATCCCGGGCCTGATCGAGGGCGCAGGCGAGGGCGTGGGCCTGGGCCACCGCTTTTTGCGCCATGTGGAGCGCTGCCGTATGCTGGTGCATATTGTGGACGTGGCCGGCAGCGAGGGCCGGGACCCCATCGACGACTTCAACATCATCAATAAAGAGCTGGCGGCGTTCAACCCG
>CAMJYF010000045.1 GCA_946409885.1 uncultured Clostridia bacterium
ATAAGACCGGCGCCTATGAACTTCGTTTTCGCCTGGTCAAGCTGAAGCTGGATAATGGGACAACGGAATATCTCATCACAAACCTGCCTGAAAAGAGATTCCTGCCGTCTGAAATCAAGAAACTGTACAATCTCCGTTGGGGAATCGAGGTCTCTTTCCTCTTTGCGAAGTACAGAGTGTCTATGAATTTCTTCCACAGCATCAAACGTGAATACATCATACAGGAGATCATTGCAAAATTGATCCTGTTCAACCTTGTTTCCCTGATTATTTCCTGTCATGAGATTCCTTTTTCAGATACGTTGTATCATTACAAGATCTCTTTCTCCGATGCGGTCTACAAATGCCGTTTTTTCCTTTTGAAATCGAAAGCGTATGAAAATATTTCGATGCTGCTTTTACATGATCTGACACCGATCAGGCCTGACAGATCCTTCGATCGTAATTTGCAGTCTCAACGTTTACGCACGCTCCAACACAGGCCCTGATAGATTTACCTGATCCATACTTCCTTTTTTGCGGACTTCTCGGCCCGCCTGATTTTGTGTTCCTTTTTTACCCTTTTACCTTTTTCCTTTTATTATTTCGTCGATCGGCAGTTGTTTATTCACTTTTTATGCATTCCCTCGCTACCTGGCTTAATGACATTGGAACGGTTCCCCGTCCTCACAGGTGTGGTACTCCGTTCCCAACGTGGGGCATTTTTCTAAAAATTACGCCCGCTTTCAGGGCAACTACCTGACGGAGGTGGCGGGCTGCGACTGCGCGGTGCTGGACCCCCGCTACCCGGAGGTACGCTCGTTTCTCGTCGATACCTATACCGAAGCGGTCAAACAATGCCGGCCGGACGGGCTGAAGCTGGACTTCATCGACCGGTTCCGCTCCAACGGCGAGGTAAAGGAGGGCATGGACCTGGTTTCGGTGGAGGATGCCACGCATCTGCTGCTGCGGCAGGTCTATAACGCCCTCACGGCGCTGAATCCGGAAATGCTGATCGAATTTCGCCAGCCCTATTCCGGCCCGGTGATCGGGGCCTTCGGCAACCTGATCCGCGTGTGGGACTGCCCCAACGACGGCATGACCAACCGGGTCTCCTCTCTGAACCTGCGCCTGACGACGGACGCGGAGGTGCATTCCGACCCGATCCGCTGGGGACCGGACGAAACGCCTGAGCAGACGGCAGCGCTGCTGTGGGGGACCCTGTTCAGCGTGCCGCAGATCTCCGTCCGGCTGGCGGAGCTGACCGGGGAACAGAGCGCCGTGCTGCGGCGGTACCTCTCCTTCTGGCGGGCCCACCGGGAGACGCTGATGCGCGGCCGGCTGACCGTACAAAGCCCGGACTGCATGTTCTCCTGTGACGCCGCCGAAAAGGACGGGGAACGGATCGTCCTGTGCGCCGCGCAGTATTTCGTTGACGTATCCGACACCCTCCGCGCTTACGTGTGCAACCTGACGCAAACGCCGCGCGTTATCATAAAAGCAGCGCCTGGTACGGAGATCCGCGCCAAAGACTGTCTCGGAAACCCGATATTCACAAACATTGCCCAATGCGAACTCACCGAAGTCCCCGTCCCGGTGGGAGGCATGATTGAAACAAAATAGGCAGCCTCTAAAAAAACCTGTTGCAAACAACAGCGATCATGTGCTATATTATATATATCATTGGACAAATCTTGATTGCAAAGGAGAAAGATCCATGAAAAAGTTTTTATGCGTAATGCTCAGTATGGTTATGCTGCTCAGCATATGCGGCGGATTTTCGGCGTCGGCAGCGTCCGACTATACGATCGTATCGCCGTATGAGGACGTTGTATGGAGCGGCGATAACGCATGGGGCGCGTACAGAGGCGTTCTTCATTCGCATACCACCTGGAGCGACGCCGATGAGGATCTCCCGACAATGGTAAAGGAATATTATTCCCTCGGTTATGACTTTCTTGCCAACAGCGATCACGCTGTGACGGGCGTTGAGTGGAACAAAGAACCGGAGCTTGTATCTCCCTATTGGTATCAGTATTTTCTGGGCAACAAGCTGACTGTTCTTTCCGATGAAGAGTACGAGGCGATCACTTCCGGCGCCTACAATGGCAGAGGTTACGGTATGACCTGCATCACCGGCGCCAACGAGCTGAACCATCTTACGCTCTCCAAAAACCATGTGAACGGATATTTTCTCCCCACCGGCGTGGGCAACGGATTTGCCGGGTATTATCCGGGGAAGAATATAACCGACCCCTCTGGCTATGTCGGTGAAAATGAGGTCGGTATTGAAAACGCCCTAAGATTTGTGGAAGACAACGGCGCGCTTTCTCATATCAATCACCCCGGAGACGTGCTGGATTCCAACAGACATCCCGAGGTGGTCACAGACCCTGAAACGGTCAGCTTTTACGGCAATCTTTTGCTGAAATACAAGAGCTGTCTCGGCATAGAAGCGCTCAACGAGGTCAACAGCGTAACGCGCTATGACAGAGTGCTGTGGGATCAGCTTCTGATGTACTGCCTGCCCTACGGCAGAACCGTCATCGGCTTCAGCAATACAGACGCCCATTCTCTTCTCAACTGCGACAGCTCTTTCAGCGTATTTATGATGAAAGAGAACACACAGGAGGAAGTCAAAAAGACCATGCAGTCCGGCGCTTTCTTCTGCGTGTCGAAGTGCCTTCCGGGAAATGACGTTTATGAGATCGGCCCCAAAGAGGATATTGACGTCAGAGGCAAGGGCATCCCTTATCCGATGTTCAACAGCGTTGAGGTAAACGGGCACAAGGTTTCCGTCACCGTCGAAAACGCCAATGAAATACAGTGGATCGCCGACGGCAAAGTCATCATGAAGAGCGAAGTCGGCGCCGATCCCATCGTTTTGGATCTTGACGCAGTCGAAGGCAGCAAGGATTTCCGGTATATCAGGGCGGAGATCTTAGGGGAAGGCGGCATTTGTCTGACGCAGGCGCTTGTGATCGACGACGGAACCGAGCCGCTGACCTTCCACGCGGAAGAGCACACGCCGAGCCTTGTCGAAAGACTCATCATGTTCCTGCGCGGATTGAAACTTTACAACCTCTTTGTTGAGATCTTCCGCGCTGTCAGAAAATAAGATTCGTCTTGGTTCAACCGCTGCCGTTAAAATGATGATAAGGGGCGGTTCCTTGTCTGCGTGCACAGAACAGGGAACCGCCCCTTGCTTTTATTGATTATCGATCTCGGCAAGGATCTCGTCGGATAAATCCTTTACCGTCCGGTCGGGCTGGGCAAGGCCTCTGGTGATGAACTCGATCATAAACCGGTGCATTCTTTCGATATTGTCCGGATTGATGTAATTCACAGCGTACTGATATTCCACATACAGGTCGCCCGTGCTGTCGTGGGGCATGAAGTTGATGTACAGCGGAATGGAGGCCACGCCGATGGATATCTCCTCAAAATTGAGCTTCAGCGGAATCTTGTCGATATCCTCAAACGCCTGATATCCGAACCAGATGGTATTGTAGATACAGTCTTTGGGCAGGTTGTAGTATTTTTCCGCCGCCGCGCGGCCCTCTGTAAAGGAAATGAACTTATGGCGGTAGGCCTCCTTCAGGCTGTTGCTGAAGGACCTGAGCGCGTCGTTGAACGAAAGCGCGGGATCGACGATGGTGCGGCAGGGCATGGAGGCCGCGAAGAGCAGCCCGCAGTTTTTCTGCTGAATGGTGGAGCGGCGGGACGCGATGGCGCCGATGGTGACGTCATCCGTTTCGCATACCTTGGCCAGGAAGGAGCGGATGCCGAACTGATAGAACGTCTGCACGGAGATATTTTTTTCAAGAGAGACTTCCTTCAGCAGATCGGTAAACGCCAGCGGGATGTGGCGGTGAAGGATCACCGCGCCGTACTGGGTGAGATCCTGCGCCTTGCCCCAGTTTTTGCCGGGGACGATCTGTTTGCTGGCCACGCCGTCGATGGAGGTAAAGTGCGGCTCAGACGCTTTGAACTGCGCGTCCACCCAGTCAAGCTCCGCCTGATACCGGGGTGAGCGGAAATACTCCAGCTCCTTCTCGATGGCAGGAATGGGGGAGATGCCGGGCTCCGGCAGGTCCGTTCCGTTGAGCAGCGCCAGGTACACTTTAAAAATGTACCTGGTGGCGTACATCATGGAATAGCCGTCCAGGGTGATGTGATGGGCGCAGAAGTAAAGGGTATGCTGCCCCCCGGCCAGCCGCAGCAGCCGGAACCGGTAGAGATGCGTATCAAAATGGCCGTTGGGGAACGGGGTGGTGTTGTACTGATACAGCAGCTTCGCCACGTCGTCCTCTGTTTTGTCGGTCATATCCACCAATTCGATATCCGTGGGTTCCTCGTCAGAGAAATACAGCAGCTGCTCGCCGTCTTCCCGCTTGTGGATCCGCGCGGACATATACGGAAGCCGTTTGACCGTCAGCCGCACGGCCTCCAGCATTTTTTCCTCGTCGATCTCCGATTCGATATTAAAGCGGACGCCGAGATTCAAAAACTGATCGGGAAGGCCTTCAAAGTATTTATTATAGCATTGCTGCTGATAACACAATTCATGGTAAACAGGTTCAGACATGGTTATTCCTCCTTTTTTTTCGTTGGTTTTATTATACACAACCGGCGAAAAAATGTCAAGTATTCCGTAAGCCGTCTTTTGCGCGGGCGTTATTCCATACCCAGCAGTTCCAAGGTACGGGGGTCCGGCCGGCCGCCGAAGAACCGGTCCAGCACCCGGTCGAACACGGAGTTTCCCCCCGCCGCAAGGGAAAACAGCGTCATGGAGGAGCGCAGCTTCATGTCGTCGGGCCGGCCGAAGATCTCCGTCGCGTTGTCGGAGGAAAGCCGCAGCAGCGCCTGACAGATAGCGGTCAGGTTGCCGCCCAGGTAGGGATCCGCCAGAAACGCCCGCGCCTCCTCCAGGCTTTCCACGCCGTAATACTGAGCAGAAGGGCTGTAGCCCAGCCCCTTCATCTGCGGGAAGATATACCACATCCAGTGGGATTCCTTGCGCCCGTTGGTGATTTCCCGCAGGGCGGCGGCGAAATCACGTTGGTGCGCGGCGGTGAATCTTGTCAGGTCGGCCATAAGGGGCTCCTTTCCGTACGGGCAAACCGTTTTTGTTTTATTATAATGAAAGCAAAAAGCAGTGTCAATAAAACAGGTAAAAAAAAGGAGCGGAAAGCGGAGAACGCCCCTCCGGCGGGTAAACGAAAAAAGAGCGGAAAACCTTTTTTGGGGCTGTTTTCTTTTTTTTTGATTGATTTTTTGAACGGAATGTGGCATAGTGATAGAAAGAAACCAGACTGAGAAAGGAACATCGGCATGATCATCAAATCCTACGTGGGCGGTCACTCGCTGAAAATCTACCGAAACTGCGTGTACGACCCTTCCATCCGCAAATACCGGGGCGGCACGCTGCTGTGCGAGATCCCCTACAGCGGCCGGATGCTGAACGCGAAAATCCGGCAGGAGGAGGCCGCGCCCCTGTATTACGACGGCGTGGCCGTGCCCACCCTTACCCCGCAGATCTTTGAAGAGGTGGACCGGCTGCCCCCGGAGACGGAATGCGACCTGTGCATCGTTTCCGCCCTGTACGCGGCCGCCTGCCGGGCGCTGGGCCGGGATACCTCCCGGTTGCTGACCATCGGCCCGCCGGTGGTCAACGAGGAAGGGATCACCGTGGGCACGGTGGCCCTGAACCGCAACTGAAAGGAGCCTTTTGATGCAGATACAGATCGAGTTTTCTTTAAAGCAGCCGCTGACGCTGCCCATGGCCTACCAGTACCAGCTGCAAAGCGCCCTTTACCGCAAGCTGAGCGAGGGCGGCGAGCCGGGCTGGCACGACGGCGGCTTTTCCGCGGACGAGCGGCGCACCTTTAAGGCCTTCTGCTTCGGCAGCCTGCACGGCCCCTACGAGGTGCGCGACCGGTCCTTTTTGTGCTTTACGGACCGGCTGTGGCTGGAATTCCGCAGTCCCCTGTTCGCGTGCTGCGACGCGCTGCAGCGTTCGCTGGAGCTTTCGCCCTGTCTCAGGCTGTTCGATACGTCGCTGGAGGTCACCGGGGCGCGGCTGCTCAACCGCCACATTCTGACGGACAGCGTCCGCTTTTCCGCCGAAACGCCCATCGTCGTCTCCCGCCGCCTGCACGACGGCAAAACGGAATATTTCTCCCCGGAGGAGGAGCGCTTTTTCAACGGGATCTGCGACAACTACGCCGAAAAATACGCGGCCATCGCCGGGGACGACGCCCCGGAGCTGCTGCTGCGCCCCGGCGGCGGCTTCCGCAAAACGGTGACCCGCTACAAGGGGATCTGGGTGACCGGCTGGCGCGGGGATATCGTCGTAAAGGCGCCCCCCGCCGCCCTGGAGCTGCTGTACAACGCAGGACTGGGAGAGAAAAACGCCCAGGGCTTCGGCTTTGTGAATATCAAAGACTGACGCGCCCGGCGCGGTCCCCCCCCGGCCAAGGCCGCGCCCGGCGCAGTTTTTTCCGCCCCGCCGCTGCGAACCACCGACGGCCGCGGCGGGGAAACGGTCCGTTTTTGCCCGTCCGCCGCCTTCCCCCGCCGTTTTGCGCCGGTGCGAACCGCCGAGGGATGGGGAGCAAGGAGCGTTTTCCGCCGACCGGCCCCTTTTCACGGTTGACCGGATGAAGGAATATTTGTACATATTGTTGCTATTGCGTCTGTTTTTTTGCACGCTTGACAGAACGATGCCTGTGTGATATAATAACTATCGGTTTGTGCGATTACATTACGCGCGTGCGCGCGCGAATTGAAACAAATCAAAGAACGCATCCTTTTCGCCGAACTGCTCATTACATTACGCGCGTGCGCGCGCGAATTGAAACAGTCCGTACTCGGTGTAGGTTTTGTCAGGTTTTAAATTACATTACGCGCGTGCGCGCGCGAATTGAAACATCTCTGACGTAACCGCCGGAGGTGTGACGGCCATTACATTACGCGCGTGCGTACGCGGATTGGTTCATGACAACTGTTGCTGCAGCTTATGGGCATTATCTTTCCCGGATGCAGATTTACCAACACCCCCGATCAGACGTACCGATCGGGGGTGTTGGTTATGGGAGGATTGCTTCTGTTCAAGACCTGCCGCCCTGCCGACAGACCTTTGCGGAACCGTACCGGCGGGCGGTTTTTCTCCCGCGCGAACAGACCCGCGCCGCGCAAAACCGGCCCCATGAGGCGGCCATACCATACCGGGCCGCAGGCGCTTGTGATATGGGGCCGTTGACGCAAGCAAGCAAAGACGGCGCTATGTTTTTGCTGAAAACTTCTCGTTTATCAACAAAAGGGCCGTCCGTTTTGACGCGGGCGGTCCTTTGTGTATAGGGCGGTTATTTTTAGGTAGGTAGATATTCAGGCAGGTATTTTGCGGTTGACGGTTTGTTACCGGATCGTCGCCGTCAGCTGGCCGTCGCGCAGGTCCACTGCGATGGTGGAATCCGGCGCGGGGTCGGAGGCGATGATGAGCTTGGCGACGGCGTTTTCCACGGCGGTCTGGAGGAAGCGCTTCAAGGGCCTTGCGCCGTAGACCGGGTCATAGCCGTGGTCGGCGATGTAATCCTTCGCGTCGTCGCTGATTTCCAGTCCCAGGCGCTTGTCGGAGAGGCGCTTTTTCAGGTCGTTCGCCAGCAGGTCCACGATGCCGCGGATGTTGGCCTTGGTGAGGGGCTTATAGAAGACGGTCTCGTCCAGGCGGTTCAGGAATTCGGGCCGGAAGCTGCGCTTGAGCAGCATGCTCACCTGCTCCCGCGCCGCGTCGCTGATCTCGCCGTCCGCGCCGATGCCATCCAGAATGATATCGGAGCCCAGGTTGGAGGTGAGGATGATGATGGTGTTCTTGAAATCCACCGTGCGGCCCTGGGAATCGGTGATGCGGCCGTCGTCCAGCACCTGCAGCAGGATGTTGAACACGTCCGGGTGGGCCTTTTCGATCTCGTCGAACAGCACCACCGCGTAGGGCTTTCTTCTGACGGCCTCCGTCAGCTGGCCGCCCTCGTCGTAGCCCACGTATCCGGGCGGCGCGCCGATGAGGCGGGAGACGGAGAACTTCTCCATGTACTCGCTCATGTCGATGCGCACCATGGCGTGCTCGTCGTCGAACAGGGCCTCCGCCAGCGCCTTGGCCAGCTCCGTTTTGCCCACGCCCGTGGGGCCCAGGAACAGGAAGGAACCGATGGGCCTGCGGGGATCGGCAATACCGGCGCGGGAGCGCAGGATGGCGTCGCAGACCTTCTGCACCGCCTCGTCCTGGCCGATGACCCGCTTGTGGATGATCTTGTCCAGCCCCAGCAGTTTGGCGCGCTCGCTCTCCATCAGCTTGCTGACCGGGATGCCGGTCCAGCGGGCCACGATGCGGGCGATCTCCTCCTCGGTGACCTTATCCCGCAGAAAGCGGTTTTTGCCCTGCTTTTCGCTGGCTTCCTCGGCCTCCTGCAGCTGGCGTTTCAGCTCCGGCAGGCGGCCGTATTTCAGTTCGGCGGCTGCCGTCAGGTCGTAGGCGTTCTGGGCCTGTTCGATCTGGGCCGTCACCTGCTCGATCTCCTCCCGGATGCGCTGCTCCGCGCCGATGGAGTTCTTTTCATTCTCCCAGATCGCCTTCATGCTGTTCAGCTCGTCCCGCAGCTGCGCCAGCTCCGCGCGGATCTCGTCCAGATGCTCCAGCGACAGCTTATCCGTCTCCTTGGAAAGGGCCTGCTCCTCGATTTCCAGCTGCATGATCTTGTGGCTGATCTCGTCCAGCTCCGCGGGCTGGGAGTTCATCTCCATCTTGATCATGGCACAGGCCTCGTCCACCAGGTCGATGGCCTTATCCGGCAGGAACCGGTCGGAGATGTAGCGGTCGGAGAGGGTGGCCGCCGCGATAAAGGCGTTATCCTGGATCTTCACGCCGTGATA
>CAMJYF010000046.1 GCA_946409885.1 uncultured Clostridia bacterium
CCGTTCTTCATGCGGAAATCGGCAGTGTGGTCCGCTTTAACGCCCGGCTGGTACAGCAGCACCGTCCACTGAAGGCTGTGACCGGCGGCCGATTTCAGGTTGGAGGTGAAGTTGCTGTCGGTGATGGTCAGCGCGCCGGTGTTTTCAATCACGGCCGCCTCCGATTCTTCCGCGGTCAGCTCCGCGTTGGTCATGCCGATCTGTCCGCGGCAGAGGACCAGCGGGGCATTCTTCCCGGCGGAGGTGAACAGGCCGCCGTCCACCAGCATCTCGCCGCCGCCCGGGCCGGAATAGATGGGCACGGCGCTCTCGCCGGCGGTATCCACCGTCATGTTCCAGGCGTACAGCTTGCCGGTCTCGGCCGTTTCCAGGCCGTGGGCGCTGCTCAGCGCGGTGCTGATGGCGGTATCCGCCAGATACAGCCTGGCGCTGCCGAAAGCAAACGCGCCGGTGGCGGCCTTCGCTTCGGAAAGCAGCTTGCTTTTGCTGATAAAGCCGTTGCCATTCGTGGCCAGCACTACGGCGCCCACGCCGTAATGGTCGGCGTTTTCTCCCCCGGTGGAGTCGGCGTTTTTCCGGGAGAGGGAGGCGTTATTGATGATGACGTTGCCGCCGCCGATATGCACGGCGTTTTCATCCTTGCCTTCAGAGGCGACGGTCTGGTCGTCCAACTGCGTGTCCACCAGAAATTCCTGCGCCGCCGCGTATTTGCCGATGGGGGACTGTATGGCGGGCGCGGAAGTGGATTCCGGCGCCGGCGCCGTGGTCGGGGCGGCGGTGACGCGGGCGGTGGTGGAGGCGGCGGAACGGCGCGTCGTGGCAGGCGCGGGGGGATTCTCCTCCTCGGAATAGGGCTCCGTGCTGGGCGAGGTGGAGGGCTCCGTCGGCCGCTGGGTCGTGGGGGGGATGTAGGGCGGATCTTCCTCCTCCCAGGGGTCCTCCTCGCTCCAGGGATCCTCGGAAGAGGACGGTTCGGTGTAGGGGTCGGTGACGGGATCCGGATTGGTGACGGGGTCGGGGTCTTCCGAATGGCCGGACCAGGGATCCTCCCACGGATCCTCCTCCTCTTCCTCATAGCCGAAGTCGGTGGCCTGCGTGACCTGCAGCAGGGAAGGGGCGTTGGCCGCAAAGATGACGATCAATGCCAGCAGAATGCTGAAAAGCTTTTTCGTCCCGTTTTTATGTTCCATTCTGATCGGTACCTCTCTTGTGTCGTAATGGAAGAAGGCGCATTGCCTTCCTTAACAGTATAACACCGCCGCGTAAAATAATAAAGAGAAAAAATAAAAAAAACTATTTTTCTACAAAAACCACAAAATCTCCGCCGCCGCCGCGTTGGATTCTGCGGAAAGACAGGCATAAATATTCCAAAACGGTAACGAATTCCGGTTTTTGATTGATTTTTACCGCCGTGCATATTATAATGACCTAAATGTAAGTTTTTTTATGGGTGAAAAAGTATGGATGCAAAGATGTTGGGTTACATCGTCAAGCGGCTGCTGCTGGCGGTGCTGACGGTACTGCTGATCTGCGCCATCACGTTTTTTGTGATGCACGCGGTGCCCGGCGGGCCGTTCAACCGGGAAAAGGCGCTCAGCCCTGCCACCAAGGAGGCGCTGGAAGCGCGGTACGATCTGGACAAACCGCTGGTCACGCAGTTTTTCCTCTATCTGAAAAATCTGCTCCACGGCGATCTGGGCGTTTCGTTAAAAAACGGGCGAGAGATATCGGCGATCATCAAGGAATCGTTCCCCATCTCCGCCAAGCTGGGCCTGCTGGCCGTCACGGTGGCGCTGATATTGGGCACCATCTTCGGCAGCCTTGCCGCCCTGATGCGCAATAAACTGCCGGACCGGGTGATCATCTTTTTCTCCACGCTGTTCACGGCGGTGCCAAGCTTCGTGCTGGAAACGCTGCTGCTGCTGGTATTCTGCATCAAGCTGGGGTGGATCGAGGTATGGAGCGCCAACTCCACCAACTACCTGCTGCCCGTGCTGGCGCTGGCGGCCTATCCCATGGCCTACACCACGCGTCTGGCCAAGACCAGTATGCTGGACGCCCTCAGCCAGGATTACATCCGCACCGCCCGCGCCAAGGGCGTTTCCAAATGGAAGATCATCTTCAAGCACGCGCTGCGCAACTCGCTGATCCCGGTCATCACCTACGCCGGGCCGGAGGTGGCCTACATCATCACCGGCTCCATGGTGGTGGAAACGGTGTTCACCATCGGCGGCATCGGCAGCAAGTTCGTGCAGTCCATCAACAACCGGGACTACACCGTCATCATGGCGACGACCATTTTCCTCGCCACGCTGATGGTGGTGGCCAACGTGATCTGCGACCTGCTGTATAAAGTGGTGGATCCGCGGATCCAGTATGACTGAGGAAAGGAGCGGCTGACATGGCAAAATATAACGAAAACGGCACTCCGAAAAAGAACCCCCTCAGCCTGCAGATCAACCTGCAGAAGTTTGAGAAGGCCACCGACGAGGAAAAGCGCCAGCAGGACGTGATGAGCAAATCCACCACGTTCTTCCGCGACGGCATGCGCAAGCTGTTCCGCAATCCGCTGGCGGTAATGAGCCTTGTGGTGCTCACGCTCATCATCATCGTCATCATCGTGGCCCCCATGATCGTCCCCTACGGCTATTCCGATATCCTTTCCGTGGACGGCAAGCGGGACAAGGGCGCCAAGAACCTGGCCCCCTTTACCTACAGCGAGCTGGAGCAGGAATATATTGCCAATGGCGGCGAGCGCTTCCCGCACATTTTCGGCACCGACGAGCAGTGCCGCGACTACTTCATCCGCGTGGTCTACGGCACCCGCATCTCCCTGGTGGTGGGCCTGTTCGCCAGCATGATCGTGCTGCTGATTGGCATGCTGTACGGCAGCATCTCCGGCTATCTGGGCGGCAAGGTGGATCTGATTATGATGCGCATTGTGGATATGATCTACTCCCTGCCGGATATGCTCATCATCATTCTGCTGTCCGTGGTGCTCAATCAGGTGATGAGCTTCAAAAGCGGCTCCTCGCTGGCCAAGATCGGCACCAATATGATCTCGCTGTTCATCGTGTTCGGCCTGCTGTACTGGGTGGGCATGGCGCGGCTGATCCGCGGTCAGATCCTCTCCATCAAAGAAAACGACTACATCACCGCGGCCCGCACCATCGGCGCGAAGCCCGGCCGCATCATCCGCAAGCATATCCTGCCCAACTGCATTTCGGTCATCATCATCTCCACGGCGCTGCAGATCCCCTCTGCGATCTTTACGGAAAGCTATCTGTCCTTCGTGGGCCTCGGCGTGCAGGCGCCCATGCCCTCGCTGGGGTCTTTGGCCAACGCCGCCCGGGAGGGCTTGCAGTCCTATCCCTATAAACTGGTGTTTCCGGCCCTCACGATCTGCCTCATCGTGCTGTCCTTCAACCTGCTGGGCGACGGCCTGCGCGACGCGTTTGACCCGAAGCTGAAGAGGTGAGCGATATGAGTGAGCATTTGTTAAGCGTACAGAATCTTCACACCTCGTTCTTTACGGATAACGGCGAGGTACGCGCGGTCAACGGCGTGTCCTTCAATCTGGATAAGGGCAAGGCGCTGGGCATCGTGGGTGAGTCCGGCTCCGGCAAATCCGTCACGGCCTATTCCATCATGTCCATTCTGGCGGATACCGGTAAAATCGTGGAGGGAGCCGTGTATTTCAACGGCGAGGACATCACCAAGTGGAGCGAAAAGCAGATGCGGGATTTCCGCGGCAAGCGCTGCTCCATCATCTTTCAGGACCCCATGACCAGCCTGAACCCCGTGTTCACCATCGGCCACCAGCTGATGGAGGCCATCAAGCTGCACACGAATAAAAGGGGAGCGGAAGCGAAGGCGAGGGCCGTAGAGCTGCTTTCCCTGGTGGGCATCAACGATCCGGAAAAGCGCCTCAAACAGTATCCCTTCGAGCACTCCGGCGGTATGCGCCAGCGGGTGATGATCGCCATGGCGCTGGCCTGCGAGCCGGATATCCTGATCGCCGACGAGCCCACCACGGCCCTGGACGTGACCATTCAGGCGCAGATATTGGAGCTGATGCAAAAGCTGCAAAAACAGCTGGGCCTTGCCATTATCATGGTCACCCACGACCTGGGCGTCATCGCTGAAATGTGCGACGAGATCATCGTCATGTACGGCGGCCGCGTCTGCGAGCGGGGCACCGCCGACGAGATCTTCTACAATCCCCATCATGAATATACTAAGGGCCTGCTGCGCAGCATCCCCACGCTGGAGGGCGCGCGGGAGCGGCTGGTGCCCATCCTCGGCACGCCCATCAACATGCTCAACCTCCCCAAGGGCTGCGCCTTCTGCCCCCGCTGCGACGAGGCCATGAAGATCTGCCTGGAGGAAGTGCCGGAGGAGGTCTTCATCAACGAAAACCACAAGGCGGCCTGCTGGATCAACATCCGGGACGGTAAGACGATGGCCGGAAAGGAGAACGGCGATGAGTGAGTATCTGTTGGAAGTGGAGCATCTGAAGCAGTATTTTCAGGTCCGCTCCGGTTTCTTTAAAACCGTTCCCCTGAAAGCGGTGGACGACGTCTCCTTTACCATCAAACCCGGCGAAACGCTGGGCCTGGTGGGCGAATCCGGCTGCGGCAAGACCACCGTCGGCCGCAGCATCCTGCGTCTGTACGAGCCCACGGGCGGTACCGTGAAATTCGAGGGGAAGGAGATCACCAAAAAGAACATCGGCTCCTTCCGCAAAGAGATGCAGATGGTCTTTCAGGATCCCTATTCCTCCCTCAACCCCCGTATGACGGTGGAGGACATCATCGGCGAGCCGCTGGATGTGCACAACCTGTACGCCAACAAAAAGGAGCGCCGGGAAAAAATCCTGCACCTGATGGCGCTGGTGGGCCTGAACGCGGAGCACGCCACCCGCTACGCCCATGAGTTTTCCGGCGGCCAGCGGCAGCGCATCGGCATCGCCCGGGCGCTGGCGGTCAACCCCAAATTCATCGTCTGCGACGAGCCCGTCTCCGCGCTGGACGTTTCCATTCAGGCGCAGGTCATCAATATGTTTGAGGACCTCCGCCAGGAGCTGGGCGTGGCCTATCTGTTCATCGCCCACGATCTTCTGGTGGTGCGCCATATCAGCGACCGCATCGCCGTCATGTACCTGGGCCACGTGGTGGAGACGGCGGCTTCCGACGAGCTGATGCAGCACCCGCAGCACCCCTATACCCAGTCGTTGCTGTCCGCCGTGCCCATTCCGGATCCGGAAACGGCCCGCAAAAAGAACCGCATCATTCTGGAGGGCGACGTGCCCTCCCCCCTGCGGATGCCCAGCGGCTGCCCCTTCCGTACCCGCTGCGCCTACGCCACCGACAAGTGCGCCGAGGCCTGTCCGGAGCTGACGGACCGTGGCGGCGGCCACCTGTGCGCCTGCTGGAACAGATAATTGTATAATAAGCCGGAAGGCTTGTTAATAATCACAGCCCCACCGGGCTGACAAGGAGGAAATCTCATGAAAAAAATTCTCGCACTCGTTCTCGCGATGGTGATGTGCGTGGCCGTTTTTGCCGCCTGCGGCAAAAAGGAAGAGCCCAAGCCCGCGGGAACGAACACCGACGCCGCTGTTGACGCGGACGATCCCGCCGCCGCTCTTGTCAGCGGCGCCTTCATCGATCCCATCAACGGCTGGGCTGAGTATGACAACCTCATCACTCAGATCAAGGCGGAAACCGACTATGCCAAGCGCACCGAAATGATGCATCAGGCGGAAGACATCCTGATGTCCAACTACTGCGTGATCCCGCTGTATTACTACAACGACGTTTACATGCAGAAGGACTATGTGGACGGCGTCTATTCCAACCCCTTCGCCACCAAGTTCTTTATGTACGCCACCCTCAGCAACGGTTCCGACACCCTTCGCCTGAACCTTGCCTCCGAGCCGGATTTCCTGGATCCCGCTCTGAACTCCTCCGTGGACGGCGCCTGCCTGGCCGCCAACTCCTTCGCCGGCCTGTACACCTATGACGCCGAGGGCAAGACCGTTCCCGCCTGCGCCGAGGGCTACACCGTTTCCGAGGACGGCCTGACCTACACCGTCACCCTGAAGGACGGCCTGAAGTGGTCCGACGGTTCCGATCTGACCGCCGCCGACTTTGAGTATTCCTGGAAGAGAGCTGTCGATCCCAAGACCGCTGCCGACTATGAGTACATGTTCTCCGGCTTTGCCGGTTATGACGACGGCGCGATCCAGGTGACCGCTGTGGACGACACCACCCTGGAGTTCGTTCTCACCGCTCCCTGCGCCTACATGGAAGACCTGATGGCGTTCCCCACCTTCTATCCCGTGAAGAAGGAAGCCGTCGAGGCCGCCGCCGACTGGGAGACCAACCCCGGCGCATGGTGCAAAGAGGCCGGTTTTGTTTCCAACGGCGCTTATGTCTGCACCGGCTGGAACCACGACACCTCCATGACCTATGAAAAGAACCCCTACTTCTACAACGCCGACCAGGTGAGCATCAACAAGCTGGAGTACATGCTCTCCGCTGACGATACCGCCATCTTCGCCGCCTACAACGCGGGCGACCTTGATTTCGCCGACAGCGTTCCCACCGACGAGATCGCCGGCCTGCAGGCTGCCAACAACCCCGAGTTCCACATCGTGGACGAGCTGGGCACCTACTATGTGGCCTTCAACGCCAACAGCAAGCTGTTCGAGGGCAAGACCCCCGCGCAGGCCGCCTGCATGCGTGAAGCCTTCTCCCTGCTGATCGACCGCGACTATATCTGCGAAAACATCGGCCAGACCGGTCAGGTAGCCGCCAACTCCTACATCCCGCTGGGCATGGCTGACGGCAACGGCGGCATCTTCAAGGCCAACGCCGAGACCGGTTACTATGACGCTTACGCCATCAACAACGATCACGACGCCACCGTGGCCAAGGCCCGTGAGCTGCTGGAAGCCGCCGGCTTCACCTTCGGCGACGACGGCAAACTGTCCGCCGACACGCCCATCGACATCGAGTACCTGACCAACGAGAGCACCGGTCACGTGGCTGTTGCCGAATCCATGCAGCAGGACTTTGAAGAGATCGGCATCAAGATGACCATCCAGACCCAGGACTGGAACGTTTTCCTTGAGGAGCGCAAGCAGGGCAACTTCGATATCGCCCGCGAAGGCTGGATCGCCGACTTCAACGACCCGATCAACATGCTGGAAATGTGGATCACCTCCTCCGGCAACAACGACTGCCAGTACGGCCGTTTTGAGGGCTGGGACGCCTGATCCTGATCCGTCACAAGCATCGCAACTACCCATGGGGCTGCCTTCCCGGCGGCCCCGTTTTTTCGTTCTTCTTTGTCGCCCTGTAGGGGCGGGCGCCGCCCGATACCGTAAGCATCTTAACCACTTTCCATTTGAGGGCGTTTAACGGGCGGTCAGTGCCCGCCCCTACAGGTTACCTCGCCAACCCCCCGTTCCCCTCAAATCCCACCATAATCCGTGACGAACCCGTTTTTATTTCCGCCGCGGCGGCCTTCCGGCGGCCGATTCCATCCGCCCGGAGTTCCGCCCAAATTTTTGAAAAAAATCAAAAATAATGCTTGCATTTTGAGGATGGTTGTGATATACTATTCAAGCAATCAGGGCCATTAGCTCAGCTGGGAGAGCGCCAGGTTCGCAATCTGGAGGTCAGGGGTTCGATCCCCCTATGGTCCACCAACAAAAAAACGTCTTTTGTCTGATGACAAAAGGCGTTTTTTTTGAACGATATGTTCCGCTGCGCGGAACATGATGTTGGCTTCGCAAGTGATGTGCACTTCGTGGGTGATGTGCGCCATCGGCGCGTGAAAAGCGGCACACACCACATCACATTGCGGCAACGCCGCGATACATCACAGGGCGGGAACGGACCGGTCAGATATTTTTGACGATGGTCAGCACGTTCTGCCCGTCACGGTATTCGTAGGTCATCCCGTCCATGGACTGCTTGACGATATAAATGCCCAGCCCGCCGATGCCGCGCTCCTCGGCGGAGAGCGTTACGTCGGGGTCCTCCTTCTGCAGCGGATCGTAGGGAACGCCGCTGTCCGTCAGGGTGATCACGGCTCGTTTCGGGTCCTCCAGCACCTCCACGGAAACGGTCACGTCGCCCGTGCCTGGCGCGTAGGCGTACCGCGCCACGTTGCTCATCAGCTCGTCCAGCGCGACAGCCAGCTTCATCTGCGTGCGCATGGGGCACCCCGCGCTTTCCAGTATCCCGTTCATAAAATCGGTGGCCGCCTCAATGTTTTCCAAAGTGGCCGGGAATGTCATCTGTGCCATTTTCTATTTCTCCTCTCCCTGCATGGGCTGTTTGTAGGTCAGGCAGAGCATGGTGATATCGTCAAACTGCGGCGCGCTGCCCACAAAGGCGTCGATATCCGCCTTCAGGGCGGGCAATATCTCGCCCGGGGTACGGTCCGCCAGGCGGTTCAGCGCCTGCTCCAGCCGCTCCATGCCGTACAGCTGGTTGTCCGCGTCGGTGGCCTCGGTCACGCCGTCCGTATACTGGAACAGCTTATCCCCCGGGGACAGCGTCAGCGTGCCGCCCTTATAGCGAATATCCTCCATGCCGGCCAGCACAAAGCCCGGCCGCACCTTATAGGGCGTAAACTTTCCGCCGGCAGGGCAGATGAACGGCGGCTCATGGCCCGCGTTGACAAAGCGGAACTCGCCGGTCACCAGGTCCAGCACGCCCTCAAAGGCCGTGATGAAAAGGCCCTCGCTGTTGGATTCGCACAGGATGTTGTTGACCTCCGAGGACACGGTGCCCAGGTCCGTATCCGGCAGGGTGTGGTCCTTGATCAGCGTTTTGCCGATCACCATGAACAGGGCCGCCGGAACGCCCTTGCCGGAGACGTCCGCCAT
>CAMJYF010000047.1 GCA_946409885.1 uncultured Clostridia bacterium
CCGCGGCTCCGTGCTACCAATATTAAAGGTTGATGCCATATGAAAGCAACCGAATACACCTACGCGGTGGCCAATATCCGCTGCAACGAATGCCGGCTGCTGACCGCCCAGGAACTGAACGGCGTGATCGCCGCCGGTACCTATGAGGAGGCCGCGCGCCGTCTGAACGACCGGGGCTATGAGATCGCCGGGCGGGATTACGCCGCCGCGCTGGAAAAGAAGCTGTCCGGCGCGTGGGCGCTGCTGGAAACGCTGCTGCCGGACCGTTCGCAGTTCAACAGCCTGCTGATCGAAAACGACTTTCAGAATCTGAAAGCGGCCCTCAAGGCGTTTGTCTGCGGCGTCAGCGCGGACCGGCTGGTCTTTGCGCCCTCGGTATACGATCCCGCCGCCATCCGGGAGGCCGTGACGCAGAACGACAACGAAAAACTGCCGGAGCCCCTGCGGCACGCCCACCGCAGCGCCTACCGCATCCTCAACCAGACGCGCTTTGCGCAGCTGGCGGATTCCGTTGTGGACAGGGCCGCCATGGAGTGGTCCATCGCGCTGGCCAAACAGGCGGATCACCCGGTGATGGAGCGGATCGCCCAGATCCGTACCGCCTGTACGGATATCAAGATCCTGTACCGCTGCGTCAAGGCGGGCAAGGCCGCCAGCTTTACGGAGCGGTGCGTGGCCGCCTGCGACGCGTTTGACAAGGCGGCGGTCATCCGGGCCGCCGGGGAGGGGATGGAGAGCCTGTTCGACTTTCTTTCCCACACCGCATACGACGGCGCGGCCCAGGCCCTGCGGGAAAGCCCCTCCGCCTTTGAAAAATGGTGCGACGACCGGCTGACGGACGCGCTGCGTGGCGCAAAAACGGATATCGACGGTATCGCGCCGCTGGCGGCCTACTGGTTCGCCGCGCAGAATGAGATCCGGAACGTGCGGATCATCCTGTCCGCCAAGTGCAGCGGCTTGCCGGAGGAGACCGTCCGGGGAAGAGTGAGGGAGCAGTATGTATAAAATCGGCGTCATGGGCGATAAGGACAGCGTCTACGGTTTTTCCTCCGTAGGCCTTACGGTCATGCCCGTGGACGAGCCCTCCGAAGGGATCCGGCTGCTGAAAAGCGTAGCCGACGACTTTGCCGTGATCTTCATCACGGAGAAGCTGGCGTCCGGCATGGACGCGGAAATACAGAAATACCGGGAGCGGACCGTTCCCGCCATTATACCCATCCCGGGCGTTGCGGGCAACACCGGCGTTGGTATGAAAAACGTCAGCAGATCCGTGGAACAGGCTGTCGGTTCCGATATCCTGGCGGACTGAGAAAGGGAATGATCGTTTGAGTACAGGCAGAATCGTAAAGGTCGCGGGCCCGCTGGTCATTGCGGAGGGCATGCGCGACGTGAATATGTTTGACGTGGTCAAGGTTTCCGCCCACCGTCTGACGGGGGAGGTCATCGAGATGCACGGGGACCGGGCCTCCATACAGGTGTATGAGGAGACGGCGGGCCTCGGCGCCGGGGAACCGGTGGAATCCACGGGCTATCCTTTGAGCGTGGAGCTGGGCCCCGGCCTCATCAAGGGCATTTTTGACGGCATTCAGCGCCCGCTGGAGGCGATCCGCAAGGTGGCTGGCAACAACCTGACCAGAGGCATCGAGGTTCCCTCGCTGGACCGCAGCGCCAGATGGCATTTCATCCCCACGGCCAAAGCCGGGGAAGAGGTCGCCGCTGGCGATATCGTCGGTTACGTGCAGGAGACGGAGATCGTAAAGCATCAGATCATGGTGCCATACGGCGTCAACGGTACGCTGTCCTTCGTCAACGAGGGCGACTACACCGTGGAAGAAACCGTCGCCTCTGTTAAAACGGCGAGCGGGGAAGTGCCGGTCACGCTGATGCAGAAGTGGCCGGTGCGCCGCGGCAGACCCTATAAAACCAAATTATCCCCCGACGTGCCGCTGATCACCGGTCAGCGCACCATCGATACGCTGTTCCCCATCGCCAAGGGCGGCGTGGCGGCCATCCCCGGCCCCTTCGGCAGCGGCAAGACCGTCACCCAGCACCAGCTGGCCAAGTGGTCGGAGGCGGATATCGTCGTGTATATCGGCTGCGGCGAGCGCGGCAACGAGATGACCGACGTGCTGAACGAGTTCCCGGAGATCGTGGACCCCAAAACGGGCAAATCCCTGATGGAGCGCACGGTGCTCATCGCCAATACCTCCGATATGCCCGTGGCGGCTCGTGAGGCCTCTATCTATACGGGCATCACCATTGCCGAATACTTCCGCGATATGGGCTATTCCGTGGCTCTGATGGCGGATTCCACCTCCCGCTGGGCGGAGGCCCTGCGTGAGATGAGCGGCCGTCTGGAAGAGATGCCCGGTGAGGAAGGCTATCCCGCCTACCTCGGCTCGCGCCTTGCCCAGTTCTACGAGCGGGCGGGCCGGGTCAAGTGCCTTTGCTCCGGGGAGCGGGAAGCCAGCCTTTCCGTCATCGGCGCCGTGTCGCCTCCCGGCGGCGATATCTCCGAGCCGGTCTCGCAGGCCACGCTGCGCATCGTCAAGGTGTTCTGGGGGCTGGATTCCCAGCTGGCCTACAAGCGCCATTTTCCCGCCATCAACTGGCTGACCTCCTATTCGCTGTACGCGGAAAACCTGGGCAAATGGTTCAACGCCAACGCCGGGGAGGACTGGACGGAGCTGCGGGGCCGCATCATGGCCATGCTGTCCGAGGAGGCCTCGCTGGAGGAGATCGTCAGACTGGTGGGCATGGACGCCCTTTCCGCCGGCGACCGCCTGAAAATGGAGGCGGCCCGTTCCATCCGCGAGGACTACCTGCAGCAGGATTCCTTTGACGAGGTGGATACCTACTCCTCCCTGAAAAAACAGCACATGATGCTGCGGCTGGTGCTGGCCTATTACGACCGGGCGCTGGACGCGCTGCGTCTCGGCGCGGATATCAACAAGCTGGCGGCCATTCCCATCCGCGAGGATATCGGCCGGTTCAAATTCATCCACGAAAAAGAGACGGCTGCCGAATACGACCGCATCCTGACGGCGCTGGAAGAGCAGATCGAGCAGGTGCTGGCCGAAAAGGAGGACTGAGTCATGCCCAAAGAATACAGAACCCTACAGGAAGTCGCCGGGCCCCTGCTGCTGGTGCGGGACGTGGAAGGCGTGAAATATGAGGAGCTGGGCGAGATCGAACTGGCCAACGGCGAGACCCGCCGCTGCCGCACGCTGGAGATCGACGGCACCAACGCCCTGGTGCAGCTGTTCGATAACGCCCAGGGCATCAACCTGGCCACCTCCAAGGTCCGCTTTTTGGGGCGGCAGATGGAGCTGGCCGTCTCCCGGGATATGCTGGGCCGCGTGTTCGACGGCCTCGGCCGCCCCATCGACGGCGGTCCCGAGATCATCCCGGATAAGCGTATGGACGTGAACGGTTCCCCCATGAACCCCGCCGCCCGTGCCTATCCGCAGGAGTTCATCCAGACGGGCGTTTCCGCCATCGACGGCCTGAACACGCTGGTGCGCGGGCAGAAGCTGCCCATTTTCTCCGCTTCCGGTCTGCCCCACGCGCAGCTGGCGGCGCAGATCGCCCGGCAGGCCAAGGTGCGCGGCACCGAAGAGGACTTCGCCGTGGTGTTCGCCGCCATGGGTATCACCTTTGAGGAATCCAACTTCTTTGTGGAGTCCTTCCGTGAGACCGGCGCCATCGACCGCACGGTCATGTTCACCAACCTTGCCAACGACCCCGCCATCGAGCGTATCGCCACACCGAAAATGGCCCTGACCGCCGCGGAGTACCTGGCCTTTGATTTGGGGATGCACGTGCTGGTCATCCTGACGGACATCACCAACTACGCGGATGCCCTTCGTGAGATCTCCGCTGCCCGCAAAGAGGTGCCCGGCCGCCGCGGCTATCCCGGCTATATGTACACAGACCTGGCCGGTATGTATGAGCGCGCGGGCCGCCAGAAGGGCAAGCCCGGCAGCATCACCATGATTCCTATCCTCTCCATGCCGGAGGACGACAAGACCCATCCTATCCCCGACCTTACGGGCTATATCACCGAGGGGCAGATCATTCTGTCCCGGGAGCTGTACCGCAAGGGCTGCAACCCGCCCATCGACGTGCTGCCGTCGCTTTCCCGTCTGAAAAACAAGGGCATCGGCGAGGGGCGCACCCGCAAGGACCACGCCAACACCATGAACCAGCTGTTCGCCGCCTACGCCAGAGGCAAGGACGCCAAGGAGCTGATGGTGATCCTGGGCGAAGCCGCCCTGACGGATACGGATAAGCTCTACGCGAAATTCGCCGACGAGTTTGAAAAGCAATATATCTCCCAGGGCAACTTCTCCGACAGAAGCATCGAGGAGACGCTGGACCTGGGCTGGAAGCTGCTGAAGATCTTCCCCCGCAGCGAACTCAAGCGGATTCACAACGATCTGCTGGATGAGTATTACGATCAATTTTAAGCTGTAGCACGGCGCCCCAGCGCCGTTTTCAGTCGTCAGTAGTCAGTCGTCAGAAATAATCATTTGCCCGGCAGGGGAATGCAGACAGCCAAAGTGTATTCTGATGATGAAGCGCAGATAATACTTGTGCTTTCTTTCTGATGACTGACTACTGACCACTATTATAACCAATATCAAAACGCAGGAGTCTGAATCATGGCCGTTATGCACGTCAACCCCACCCGGATGGAGCTGACCAACTTAAAGCGAAAACTGAATACCGCCCGACGGGGGCATAAGCTGCTGAAGGATAAGCGCGACGAGCTGATGCGCCGGTTTATGGAGATGGTGCGGGAAAACAAAGAGCTGCGCCGCAGGGTGGAGGCCAGGGTGGCGGACGCCAACGCCCACATGGCGGTGGCTCGTTCCGTGATGAGCGATACCGCCATTGAGGCGGCGCTGATGATGCCCATGCAGGAGATGAGCGTGGAGGTGGCGGAAAAGAACGTGATGAGCGTGCTGATCCCCCAGTACCGCACCGAATTCCGCACGGAGGACAACGCCGATATCTTCCCCTACAGCTTCGCCAGCACCTCCACGGATCTGGACGGGGCGGTGGAGGCCCTTTCCGATATCCTGCCGGACCTGATGAAGCTGGCCGAAATCGAAAAATCCTGCCAGCTGATGGCGGCCGAGATCGAAAAGACCCGCCGCCGGGTCAACGCGCTGGAGCACGTGATGATCCCCCAGTATGAGGAGACCATCAAATTCATCTCCATGAAGCTGGAGGAAAACGAGCGCGGCGCCACCACACGCATCATGAAGGTCAAAGACATGATGCTCAAGCAGGCGCATCCGCAAGCCTATTGAAAGCCGGTGAAACCATGCATCTGTTTTTAGTGCGTCACGCCCAGTCCTGCCAGAACGCGGACTTGAAGGGCGACTGGCATCCCGACGACGCGCCGCTGACGGAAGAGGGCCTGCGGCAGGCGGAGCGGCTGGCCCTGCGCGCCGATCTGCAGCGGGTGGATACGATCTACGCCAGCACACTGCTGCGGGCGGCGCAGACGGCCTTTCCGCTGGCCAAACGGCTGGGCAGGTCTATCACGCTGCTGGACGACGCCATCGAGCGGGATACCGCCATCTTCGGCACGGACAGGGAAGCGATGCTCTCCCGCATCCCCTGCGCCGTCTATCGTGAATGGACGCCCCGGACGGTCTGCGCGGAGGAAACGCCCGCCATGCTGCGGGAACGCGCCGTCCGCCTGATGGATTATATCACGGAAAACGCCGGACCGGAGGAGAACGTCCTGCTGGTCACCCACTGCGCCTTTTTCGGCTATCCGCTGCGTTACCTCCTGCGGTTGCCGGAGGACGAGCCCTTTGCCTGGAAGGTGGACAACTGCTCCGTGACGCATATCGAGCTGCGGGCCGGGGAGATCCCCCTGCTGCACTGCGCCAACGACCGCGGGCATCTGTTTTGCCGTTGATCACGGACGTCTTGTCTGCCACCAAAAAAAGGAGCCATCATGATGACTCCCGAAACATTGCTGCGATCGGAAATCCGGTCGCTGTTTTTTTGTATGGACGTTATACTGATTTGTTGCCGCCATTAGCGAGAATATGACTGCACAGCCTTTTTTGGCTCCACAACAAAGAGGAAAAGACAGGCTTCACGACAATTCTCAAGCATGATTGCAGGTCGTCTGTAATAAGACTCCTGTCGAGATCATATATGGCGCGAAAAGCCTCAAAAAACGCTTCCATCAGCTCTGTTTCTTTTTCCTTATGATTCCGCAACCACAGTATGCGGGGCTCCAATGCCTTGATCACCTCTATTTTGTAGCCGATAAACTCCTGCCTGTCATCATTTTGCTGATAACGGGCAGAGGCCAGCAACGACATGACCTCAGCCCAATGCACCCATAATGAGATCTCACTGCTTGCTGATGGCGGATTATCCGCCCCTTCGGCGGTTCTTCTATCCAGATAACGGGTGACCTTACGGCAGCCTCTCTGCATTCTTTCGCATAAATCGGTATAAATACGGTCCGGGTCCCGTGGATTGAGATATTGCAGAAGCCATTTGCTTGTGAGGAGAAAATTTTCAAAATAGAGGAATGGATCATGCCTCGCAAGCAAGAAATACAGGCGGTTTTCTTCTTCATTAAACCGTTTTGCCTTTTCATCTCCGTCTTCGTGATCAGAGTTTAAGTAGAAGTGTCTCGCTTTGTCGCAAGCAAGTGCGTAATACTCCTGTGCGGTTGTGCTGTCCGGCAGCAATTCCGCATACTTCCGATAAAAATCATACAGTCGGAGAACCGCCGTTTCCATTTCTTCCTTCACTTCTGTCATCCTGGAAGGTTCCTGCTCTGTTTTCCCCTTCAGAAAAATGAACAGCTTCTCATAGCTCCAGGCTATGTGAAACACTTTGGTCTTTTGCGAACCTGTTTCCGGCCAGTCTTCTGCGGCGTCGATAGCTGCGTGATACAATTCCTTTGCCTTATCAAAGTTGTTTTCCGCAACGCGTTTGGCGTGTTCACAGATGGCGATCACATAATTCTTTCTGTTGAAATCGGAATCGTCGCTTTCAACCGCTTCCCTGAAATAAGCGACGGCTTTTTCCGCCGCCTGCAATTCATTTGTTTTGCCTGTATCGTCCTGTATTTGCGGATATGTCTCTCTCAATATAACATAGGCAAAAGCCAAATTCAGAGCGCTTTCTTTTGCGCCTTTGCGGTAAAGCTCTTCATAAAGCGGAAACGCTTGCTGCTCGTATCGCAGCGCTTTTTCGTATTTTTTCCCCTCAAAGCAGATACAGGCCAGGTGATGGTATTTGTCAGCCAGGCTCTTCTTTGTGGCTATGCTGTCAGGATCGTCAACCTTTTTGATAAAACGGATCGACCGAAGAAGCTTCTCCGCTTCACTCTCCGAGCCGTCGCTCACTCTTTTCCCGCTGCTGTCAATCATTATCGGTAATCTCCTATGCGGTGGAAATCAGGAGAACGGAATCGGTATTTCTTCCTCCAATACCTTATCCATCAGATTTTTCAGGGAGAAGATTTTGGCTTCCGGAATGTCAAATTTCTGCATCGGCACGGCAGGGTACCCCTTAAATGATTCATACATATCGATATCGGCTATTTCAGAGATGACAGGATACTGCCTGGCATGCATGATCAGCGCCTCTCCCTTTTTCTTGTCCAGTCTTTGCAGCTGTGAAACCGAGATGAGGCTGTACTGTTTGCCTTCCGAGGAGTAAACGGTGCCGCAAAGGTTGCTGATCTCCTCCAGCAGCGCCAGTTCTTTGCTTGTCAGAAAAACCCAGTTGTCACAGTTGCCCTTAATGGTATCGGCGTCTTCTCCGTAACGGCTCTTCATCTGGTGCAGGCTTTGTACCACCAGAAAGAAGCGCATATTCCGGCTTCTGGCGGCGGAGATCATGGACGGCATATCGGATATGGTGGGGATATTGCAGAATTCATCCAACACAAAGTTGACCCGGACCGGCAAAACCCTGCCGGCCGAATGCTGGGCTTCCTTGATCAGGATCTCATAGGCCTGCTTGATAAAGGTTGTCGCCAGAAAATGGAAGGTTGTTTTTTCGTCGGGAATAACAAGGTATACCGCGGTTTTTTCTTTGCCGATATTGCTCATATCGATCGTATTCCCCGAAAGCATATTGGAAAGCTGCTTTTGTACGTTGAATACGCGTATCATGCCGTACAATGAAACAAGGATGCTCTGGCGGGTTTTTTCCGAGGCGGAAAGAACTGCCTTGAAATTCATTCCCGCGATCGTTTCATCGCGCATATGATTGGAGAGCATCGTCAGATCCGGAACCGCGTTTTCATTGCAAAGCGCGCCAAGACTGGCAACGTTGGCCTCGTCTTTTTCTGCGCATTCCATCAATAAAAGCAAACAGGCGATCGCGTAGGAGCTTGCCATTTCAGGCCAGAAAACGTCTTTTGTGCTTTCAAATTGCTTAGCAGCTATGCAGCTGACAAAGTCGTTCAGCATCGTTACTGCCTCTTCGGTTTTCCCCTGGTGATAAAGCTCATAAGGAAGATGCAGCGGATTCCACATATCTCCCTTCCCCAGATCTCTGAAATTCAATAAAACGGTTTTGTAGCCGTTGGCTTCCGCCAGACCGGAGGATCTCTCGTAGAGCTCGCCTTTGGGATCGGTCACAATAAAGGATTCACCCGCTTTGATGAACATGTTGAGCATCGGCATGCAGAACAGGCGCGTTTTCTTGGAACCGGTCGAGCCGAAAATCAGAGAATGCGTATCGGCATTGTCCACCCATGCTTTTTTTCCGTCGGAGATCAGCGGCAATCCGGCAGCCGGATAGCAGTCCTGCGACAGATCCACATAGGCGCCGGACTGCTGGATCTCCTCAATGGTAGCCCA